>JABWBL010000066.1 GCA_013360535.1 Planctomycetaceae bacterium | reverse complement strand
AGCGCTCGAGCTCGGCGCCGATGATGCCCGCGTCGCGCAGGACGCCGCTCCAGCGCTCGGCCGCAGCCTGCTGCGCGCGCTCGACGCCGAGCGGATCGACGTGCGCGTAGTAGTTGAGCGGCACGGGCAGTGCGTGAACGAGCTCGACCTCGAGCTTGAGCGCGGGCGCGTTGCGGAAGGCCGCGACGACGGCGAAGTCCGCGGGTTCCTTGTCGTCGACACCGACGAGCGCGAGCCGCGGCTTGTGGGTGAGAGCGCTCTGCATGGCGGGACTCCTTGCGTACGAGAACCACGGTCTCTGGCGAGCACGGGGGCGCTTGCCCTCGGGCTGGACGGGGAGGCCAGCCGCAATCTGGCACCGCGGCCGCGGGCTTTCCACACGAACTTCTTCCACGCCGGACCTGAACTCGGGCGGTCGCCGGATTTCGCGCCGCGTGCGGGCGCAGAAAAGGGCCGGTTCTTCCGGGGAAAACCGCGGGTTCGTGCGCCACCGCGCGCGACCCTCTGGAACCCGCACCGCGGGGACGTTCCATTGGCCGCCGTGATGCGCGCTACGCACTCCGCACCGCCCGTCTCCGGCGCCAGAGGTCCATGGGCCAGTTCCTGACGCACCTCGAGTCGCCGTGGGATGGCTCGCGCCACGAGGCGCGCACGCTGCAGACCACGCACGCGGGAAGGCCGCTGGTCGCGCGGTATGACCTCGAGCGCATCGCGCGTGAGGTCGAGCGCGACTCGACGTACTACAACGCCGGTTGCCTGTGGAGCTTCCGCGACCTGCTGCCGGTGCAGGACGACCGCAACATCGTGTCCTTCGGCGAGCTCGCGACGCCGACGCTGCAGCTAGCGCGGCTGGGCGAGCAGCTCGGCCTCGAGAACCTGTTCCTCAAGGACGAGTCGCGCCTGCCGACGGGTTCGTTCAAGTCGCGTGGCATGTCGGTGGCGATCAGCCGCGCGAAGGAACTCGGCGTGACGCGTGTCGCCGTGCCGACGCAAGGCAACGCGGGCGGAGCGATGGCGGCTTACGCAGCGCGCGCGGGCATGGAAGCGTGGGTGTTCCTGCCTTCGGACACGCCCGAGGTGAACAAGCTCGAGTGCGAGCTCGCGGGCGCGCGCGTGGTCGAGGTCGACGGCCTGATCGGCGACTGCGCGGCGCTCCTGCGCGAAGGCCAGAAGCTCTTCAGCTGGTTCGACCTGTCGACGTTGCGCGAGCCCTACCGGCTCGAGGGCAAGAAGACGATGGGGCTAGAGCTCGCGCAGCACTTCGGCTGGCGCTTTCCCGAGGTCGTGCTCTATCCGACCGGCGGCGGCACGGGCCTGATCGGCATCTGGAAGGCGTGGGAGGAGCTCTCCGGCATCGGCTGGCTCGAGGATCCGCGCGCGCCGCGGCTCTACGCCTGCCAGAGCGACGGTTGTGCGCCGATCGCGCGCGCGTTCGAGCGTGGCGAGCGCACGGCCGAGCCGTGGCAGGGCGCGCAGACGCTCGCGAGCGGATTGCGAGTTCCTTCGGCGATCGGCGACTTCCTGATGGTCGACGCGCTGCGGGCGAGCGGCGGATCGGCGCTGGGCGTGCCCGAAGCTTCGATCACGGGCTGGATGCGGCGTGTGGGCGAGCTCGAAGGCGTAGCGATCTGTCCGGAGACCGCGGTGTGCTTCGAGGCGCTCGTGCGGCTCGTCGCGCAAGGCCGCATCCAGCGCCACGAGGAGATCGTGATCTTCAACACCGGCGCGGCCTTCAAGTACGTCGAGGCCTTGCGAGCGGTGCCGCGCGCCGAACGCCCGCGCTTCCGGCCGGGCGACTCGGTCGACTGGCGCGCGCTCGCCGCGCAATTCGAACGTTCCGCTCGCTTGTAGCGCGAGCGTGCCTCCGTAGAATCGCGCCGCGTCGCGTGGGCACCTTTGTCCCGCGCGCGGGTCCCGCACGTGAGGCGTTTCCATGTCGGATGCAGCGAGCCCTCCTGAAGCCAAGTCGAGCCCGGAGCCGCGTTCGGGTTCCCAAGCCAAGCCCGCGCTCACCCGTCGCGCGTTCTTCAAGGGCGCCGGGGTCGTCGCCGCCGGCGGAGTGATCGGCGAGGCCGTGAGCGCGGCCAACGCGCGCGCCTACGGGCCGGCGACGCTCGAAGGAACGGTCGAGGTCGAGCTCGACATCAACGGCGCGAAGCAGAAGGTGACACTCGAGCCGCGCACCACGCTGCTCAACGCGCTGCGCAACCACTGCAACCCGCCGCTGACGGGCACCAAGCTCGTGTGCGACCGCGGATCGTGCGGCGCGTGCACGGTGCATCTCGACGGGCGGCCGGTGTACTCGTGCATGACGCTCGCCGTCGACACGGTCGGCCACAAGGTCAAGACGATCGAAGGGCTGTCGCCGAGGGGCGAGCTCACCGTCCTGCAGCAGAAGTTCTGCGAGCACGACGGCTCGCAGTGCGGCTTCTGCACGCCCGGCTTCGTGATGGCGATCACCGCCTGCCTCGAGCGCAATCCGGCGGCGTCGCTCGACGAGATCCAGAACGCGTGCTCGGGCAACCTGTGCCGCTGTGGCACGCAACCGCAGATCTTCGAGGCCGCGCTGGCCGCTGGTCGCGCCCTGCAAGCCAAGGGAGGCAAGTGATGGCGCTCGAACCGCTGCGCACGCAAGACGAGAAGCCGCCGCGCCCCGCCGCGCCCGGCAAGAAGTGGATCCGCGTGACGAAGGCCGTCAACGGCATCGACACCGAAGTCTGGGAAGAGGTTTCCGACGACACGGGCGGTCCGCAGTGGGGGCCGCGCGAGCAGATGCGCCTGGTGTCGCGCGCGGTGCCGCGCGTCGACGGCCCCGACAAGGTGACCGGGCGCGCCATGTACAGCTCCGACATGCGCCTGCCGGGCATGGTCTTCGCGCGCGTGCTGCGCTCGCGAGTGCCGTGTGGCACGGTGCAGCTCGAGCTCGAGGCCGCGAAGGCGATCCCGGGCGTGCTGGCGGTGATTGCGCTCAACAACGGCAACGTCGACTGGCTCGGTCGGCCGATCGCGGCGGTGGCGGCGACGACGCCAGAGATCGCCGAGGACGGACTGCGCGCGATCGTCGCCCAGTACGAGGAACAACCGTTCGCGGTGACGCCGGAACAGGCGGCGGCGGAGAACGCGCCGAAGGTCGGCAGCCGCGGCAACGTGCGCACGCTCTCGAAGAACACCGACTCGAGCGAGGTCGATGACGCGTTGGCCAAGGCGGCGAAGCGCGTGCAGGGCACGTGGAAGATTCCCGTGCAGCACCACGCGTGCCTCGAGTCGCACGGAGTCGTCGTCGACTATCGCGGCGGCGACGAGGCGACGGTGTACGCGTCGACGCAAGGCACGTTCACGATCCCCGGCGACGCCGCGGGCGCGCTGGGGCTCAAGCCCAACCAGGTGACGGCCGTGGTCGAGCACATGGGCGGCGGGTTTGGTTCGAAGTTCCAGCTTGGCATCGAGGGCGACGCCGCGTGCAGGCTCGCGAAGCTGCTCGCGCGGCCGGTGCACCTGATGCTCGACCGCGCGACGGAGTTCCACGCGGCGGGCAACCGTTCGGGTGGCGAGCACACGCTCGAGGCCGGCCTCGACGAAAAGGGCCAGATCGTCGCGATCAAGGGCCGCGTCACGCGCCTCGGCGGCGTCGGGCAAGGCTCGGGCCACCCGATCCCGTACATCTACGGCCGCGACGCGAAGGTGTTCGTCGAGGACCGCTGCATCCACACGCACACCGACTCGAGCCGCGCGATGCGTGGCCCCGGGCATCCGCAGGCTTCCTTCTCGATGGAGGGCCTGATGGACGAGTGCGCGTACGCGTCGGGGCTAGACCTGCTCGAGATCCGTCGCATCAACCTGCCCGACAGCCGGCGCGAGCTCTACATGCGCCAGCTCGAGCGCTGCGCGGCGCTGATCGGCTGGGACAAGCACGCGTTCAAGAACGCGCCGGACCTGTCGAAGTCCGAGCTGAAGGTTGGCATCGGCTTCGCGATCGCGCGCTGGGGCGGCGGTGGCAACGGCCAGTGCAAGGTCGAGGTGCGCGTCGCGCAAGATGGCTCGGTCGAGGTGCTTTCGGGCACGCAGGACCTGGGCACGGGCACGCGCACGTACTGCGCGTCGATCGTGGCGGAGGAGCTCGGACTCGAGCTGAATCAGGTGCGCCCGCGCATCGGCCGCTCCACCTTCGGTTCGGCCAACGCGTCCGGCGGAAGCACGACCGCGCCGTCGCTGTCGCCGAGCGTCAAGCATGCGGCGCACAACGCGCGGCTCGCACTGTTCGAGAAGGTGGCGCCGCTGCTCGGCGTGAAGCCGGACGAGCTCGAGGTCGGTCTCGGCGAGATCCATGTCGCGGCGAAGCCTTCGCAGAAGGTCGCGTGGAAGGACGCGTGTGCGACGCTCGGGCCCGCGGGCCTCTCGGCACAAGGTGAATGGCAGGCGCACCTCGCGAGCAGCGATGTCGGCGGCGCGCAGGCCGCGAAGGTGCAGGTCGACACGCGGACCGGCGAGATCAAGGTGCTCGAGATGGTCGCCGTGCAGAACTGCGGCCTCCTGCTCAACCGCATGTCGGTCAAGAGCCAGCTGCAGGGTGGCATGGTGCAGGCGCTCTCTTACGGCTTGTTCGAGGAGCGCGTGATCGACCCCGACCTGGGGCTCTTCCTCAACGCGAACTTCGAGGACTACAAGATCGCCGGCGTGCGCGAGATCCCGCGCATGACGGTCGAGTTCGAGGACGACCCGCGCGGCGTGATCGGCATGGCCGAGGCGGCGGTGATTCCCGGGCATTCGGCGATCGCCAACGCGATCCGCAACGCCTGTGGCGTGCGGATCTTCGACATGCCGCTGACGGCGGACAAGGTGCTCGTGGGCCTCGAGGCCCTGCGGAAGAAGGGCTAGCGATGAAGAACTTCACCTACGTGATGCCGACGTCGCTCGAGCAAGTCGTCGAGCTGCTCCCCGGGCCGCGAGACCTGAAGACACGCGACCGCGTCAAGGTGCTCGCGGGCGGACAGGACTTGCTCGGCGAGCTGAAGGAGCATCTGGTCGAGCCCGAGCAGGTCGTGAACCTGAAGGGCGTGCCGGGGCTCGCGGACCTGAGGCCGCAGGCGAGTGGCTGGCAGATCGGCGCGCTCGTCACGCTCGCGGCGCTCGAGGAGAACACGAGCCTGCGAGCGAGCCACACGATGATCGCCGAAGCCGCGGGCTCCGTCGGCTCGACGCAGATCCGCAACCAAGGCACGGTCGGTGGCAACCTGTGCCAGCGGCCGCGGTGCTGGTACTACCGCCACGAGCAGGCCGTCTGCATCAAGAAGGGCGGCGCCGAGTGCTTCGCCTACGGCGGGCTCAACAAGTACAACGCGATCCTCGGCGGCGGACCGAGCTACATCGTGCATCCGTCCGACCTCGCGCCCGCGCTCGTCGCGGCCGGTGCGACGGCGCTGATCCGCGGCAAGAAGGGCGAACGCACCGTCGAGCTCGAGCGCTTCTTCACGCTGCCGAGCGAAGGTGCGGTGACGCGCGAGAACGTGCTCGCGCCCGATGAGGTGCTCGTGCGCGTCGACGTGCCGGCGATGGCGGGCTGGAAGAGCACGTACGTGAAGTTCCGCGAGCGTTCGAGCTACGACTTCGCGCTCGCGGCGGTCGCGGCGGCGCTCAAGCTCGACGGCGGCAAGGTGACCGAGGCGCGGCTCGTGCTCGGGGGTGTCGCGCCGGTGCCGTGGCGCTGCGAGAAGGCCGAAAAGGCGCTCGTCGGGCGCAAGCTCGACGCGGAAACGTGCCGTGTCGTGGGCGAGCTCGCGCTCGAGGGCGCGGAGCCGCTCGCGCACAACGCCTACAAGCTGCCGCTCGCCAAGGGACTGATCGCGAAGGCCCTCACCAAGCTGGCTTCGGCCTAGGAGAACCCCGATGCAACCGACTCCGCTCTCCAGCCCGATCTGCGCCGAGATCCGCAGCAAGAAGTACTTCTTCCTGACCTCGGCTCCGATGACCGCGAGCGACGTGATCGACAACTCGAACGACTGCTGGTGCAACCGCACCTGCGATCGAGTCGGTCCCGATCGCGACCTCGTGCACCCCGACGACTGCACGCGCGAACGCGTGTGCTTCAAGCCGATTTTTGGGCCCCAACCCCAGGCGGGCGAAGGCGGGGTAGCCTAGGAGGCGCCATGAAAGTCGTCCTCACGCTCGTGCTCGCCACCTCCGCCGCCCTCGGCCTGCGTTTCCTGCGCGGCGAGAGCTGCTGCGGCTTCTCCTGCCCCGAAGCGGACATCGAACCCAGCGGCCAGTACGTCGAGGCCCGCACGGCGAGCGTGTTCGCCGGCGCGTGCCACTACAACTCGGAACTCGTGACGCAGGGCCGCGAGGCCGTGCTCGCGTGGCACTTCGAGCAAGGCCGCATCGCGGGCACGTCGCTCGAAGGTGTCGACGTGATGGTGGCGGTCGCGTCCGAGGAGAACCTCGTGCAGGGCGCGTCGCGCAAGAGCGTGATCTACGTCGACGCGCAGGCGAGCGCCGAGCAGCGGGAGACGGCGGTCGAGTGGGTCAAGGCGCGCTGCGCGAGTGCACTCGGGTCCGTGATCGAGGTCGAGACGCTGCCGGTCGACGTCAAGTTCGATGGCGAGCGTTATTCGGCGCGCGCGGGCGACGTGCTGTCGCTCGACGGCGGGCTCCTGCCCGACCGCGAGTGCTGCAAGATGCCCTACGACGTCTGGTACCAGCCGTTCGCGACGATCACGGGCAAGGTCGTCGGCAACACCGAACGTTTCGTGTGGAACGAGACGCGCCTCGCGCGCGCTTTCGAGAACCGCGACCGCAACGACGCCTTCACGGGCACGTTCGGCCTGCAGGCGAAGGCCGAGAGCGCGGCTCCCGGCGGCTCGTGCTGCACGCAGCCGTCGCGCGCGGCGGCGCTCTCGAAGGTTCAGTAGTCCGCGAGTCGGTCTCTTGGCTCGGGCTCATCTTGCTCGGAAAGTGAGCCAGGTGAACCCGTGCGGCGGCAGCGTGAGCTCGAGGCGCACGCGGGAGCGTCCGTCGAGCACGACCTCGCGCTCCGATCCATCGCGCTCGCTCACGCGCACCGTGCCTTCGAGTCCTGCGTAATACAGCGGGAATTCCAGCTCGCGCGTGCGCTCGACGTCGAGCGGGTTGAAGACCATCGCCAGCGCCCGCTCGTCCCCGAGCGGATCGACGTGCAGCCAGCCGTCGAGGTCGCGTCCGTCGGCGCGGCGCACGTGCACGAGGTCGCTCTCGAGCACGCGGCGATGGCGCTTGAACCACGTGACCCATTTCGCGACGAGCTCGCGCGTCGTGTCGGTGTCGAAGAGCCGCGGCCCGCGCCAGCAGGCCTGCACGCCGGCGCCGAGGTTCGTCGCGAGATGGCGCTCGTAATCGGCGAGGTGTTCCGACAAAGGCTCGAGCGTCGCCGCCGCGCCGCCGCCGTGGTACTCGGTCAGCGGCACGAACATCCAGCCCATGCTCGGCGCCTTCGTCCACGTGCCGTCGAAGATGTTCTGGCGCGCGTGCAAGAGCTGCTCCGAGCGCGGCAGCGACCAGTTGGTCTCGCGGTAGCCCATGCCGGTCTTGTTCGAGCCGTTCAGGAAGTACCAGTCCGGCACGTTGAGGAAGATGCCCTCGCCGCGGCACCAGCCGTAGAAGCGCCGGATCGCCTCGAACTGCCGCCACTGGGAATCCTCGAAACCCACGTGGCCGGGATGCGAGGTCGACGCGCACGTGTCGCCGGGATAGGAGCCATCGTGCTCGAGCACACGGAAGCCGGAGCTCGCGTAGAAGGATCGCAGGTGAGCGAAATAGTCGCGGCCCCAGGCGCTCTCGAGGCACGGCGAGTTGCCGAAGTAGGCCTTGCCGGGCTTGAGCGTCTCGCGGTCGAGCACGTCGTGTTCGGGAGCGACGGAGCGGCTCGCGAGCAGCGAGTAACTGCCGAGCTCGACGCCGCGCTCGCGCGCGTAGGCCACGAGCTCCTGCGCGCGCGCGAGGTTCTCGAGGTTCCGGTTCTCGATGTCGAATCCCGACCCGAACGACAGGATCGCCATCTCGAAGCCGACGGCGGCGCACTGGTCGATGGCGACCTTCACCGCCTCGGGCCGTGCATCGCGCACGTGCATCATCAGCGGGTTCTCGGTGACCCACGGAGCGAGCGTGCGGTACATGCGGCGCTGCGCGAGGCCGTTGCGCTCGCGCTCGGAGCCGTCGAGCACGAGCTCGTGCACGCGGTAGCTCGTGAACCGCTCGGCCTTCGCGAGCGTCGCCGCGGGACCGACGGGATAGCTCGACACGAGCAGGCACGGCGTCGCGAGCGCGTAGCTCACCTGCGTGCCGTACCTCGGATCGGGCAGCCAGCGGTTGGTGACGTCCGCGGACACGTTCGACATGCCGTGGAAGGCGAAATCGCTCTCGACGTGCAGGTCCGGGCGGCGCCAGTGCTCCTGCGGTTCGACCGTGCCCTCGGCCTCGACGAACGCGAGCCGCTCGACCTCGAGCGTGTCGATCCGCACGGGCTTCGGCCCGGAATTGACGATCTCGACGCTCTTCGAGACGAGCGGAAGCCCGTCGTACAGGTCGTAGTGCACCTCGAACGTCAGCGCGCCCTCGAACACGAACGTCAGGCGCGTTCCCGGCGGAGGCCAGGGCAATTCGGCGGCATGCCGCACGCGTTTCCACTCGAACGGTGCGGGAATCGTGCCGGTCCGCACGGCCGTGCAATGCAGCGCCGCGGGATCGAGCTCGAGCTTCGCGACGTCCGCGGGCCGCAGGTAGGCGCGATCGGCGTTCGAGAGCATCCCACCGACTCGCACCTCGACGCCGTCGACGACCGCGCGCGCCTCGGGTTCGATCGCGCGCAGCAGCGCACGTTCCGAAACGAGATCGTCGAAACCGATGCACGCGACATCCGGCTCGACCACGAACGTGCGCGCGACGAGGCCGTTGGAGAGCACCACCGTGCGCGCGTCGCTCGCCCACGCTTGCGCCTTCGCGTCGGCCCGATGCAAGAGCCAGTCGCCACTCGCGCGCGGCGGGCTCGCCGGGCCTTTCGGAAGCTGGTCGAGCAGTCCACCGCCGAGCAGAAGCAACGTCGCGAGCATCAGTTCGTCCCTTCGCGCCACAGCGCGTGGAAGTGGTGGACCGGTCCGTGCCCGTGGCCGAGCTTCCAGTCCTTCGAGGCCACGATCGCCGCGCTCACGAAGCGCTTGGCGCCTTCTGCGGCCAAAATCACGCTGTTTCCGCGAGCGAGCAGCGCCGCGAGCGCCGCCGAGAACGTGCAGCCCGTGCCGTGCGTGTTGCGACTCGCCGTGCGCGTGGCTTCGAGGCGTTGGAATCGCTCGCCATCGAACACGAGGTCGTCGGAGCGCTCGCCACCGGCGTGGCCACCCTTGAGCACGATCGCGCGCGCTCCGAGTGCGTGGAGTCGCTCACAAGCACGCTCCGGTGCCGCGAGAACCTCCGCTTCAGAGGTTCCGAGCAACACCGCCGCCTCCGGCAGGTTCGGCGTGAGAACGCTCGCGAGCGGCAGGAGCTCGCGCCGTAACGCCTCGACCGCGTCGTCGCGCAGGAGCTTCGCTCCCGACTTCGCGACCATCACCGGATCGACGACGACGTTGCGCGCCGCGTGCGCACGCAAGCGCGTGGCCACCGTCGCGATCAGCGCCGCGCTCGAGAGCATCCCGACCTTCGTCGCCGCGACCTCGAGGTCCTCGTACACGCAGTCGAGCTCGTGCGCGACGAACTCCGGTGGCGCATCGTGGATCGCGCGCACTTCACGCGTGTTCTGCGCGGTCAGGCTCGTGATCGCCGCTGCGCCGTAGACGCCGAGCGCGGAAAAAGCCTTGAGATCGGCCTGAATGCCGGCGCCGCCGGACGGGTCGGAGCCCGCGATCGAGAGCGCGACCTTGGGAGTGGGGGACATGCGCGGAGTGTATTCCCGAGCGCGCCCACGCCAGGATGCTGGCATGGAATCGCCGCAGCGACTTGCACCGTGGCCGAAGGGCCGCCCGCCGTTTCGGGAAGACGAGAGCGCGGCCGCGCTCGCGACGCTGTCGAGCCGCTGGAGCGTGCTCGACGCGCGCTTGAGGACCAAGGTGGCGACGAAGGACTTCGCGCAGGCCCTCGCGCTCGCCCAAGCGGTGGGCGCACTCGCCGAAACGGCGTGGCACCATCCCGAGCTGAAGGTTGGCTGGGGCCAGCTCGAGGTCACGCTCTGGACGCATTCGGCCGGCGGCCTGACCGGGCTCGACTTCACGCTCGCGCGCTGGATCGACGCCCTGCTCGCCAATCTCGAAAGCGCCGCCCGCGAGGGCTAGACTCTGGCCCCCCGCATTCGCTGCCTGGCCTTTCGCCGGCGCAGCGCACCCATCCGAAGACAAGAGGACACCCATGGTCAACGTCGGCGACAGCGCACCGGACTTCACGCTCAAGACCCAGGACGACAAGGAGTGGAAGCTCTCCGACCACAAGGGCAAGAACGTCGTGCTGATGTTCTACCCGCTCGACTGGAGCCCGACCTGCGAGAAGGAAAACTGCTCGGTCGCCGGCGACATGACGCTGACGGCGCCGAACACGGTCGTCGTCGGCCTCTCGCGCGACTCGGTCTGGTCGCACAAGGCCTGGAAGAACCAGTTCAAGCTGCAGCACGACCTGCTCGCGGACGTGAAGCTCGAAGTGGCCGCCAAGTACGACTTCGTCCACCCCGCCGGCTTCATCTGCAAGCGTGGCACGGTGATCGTCGACAAGAACGGCAAGGTCGCCTTCGCGGCCGCCAACGCGCCCGAGGACACCGGCAAGGCTCGCGACATGGCGGCCGTGCAGGCGGCCCTCAAGAAGCTCGCCTGAGCGACTCGCCCCTCGCCTGACCGATCCCTTGCGATCTGGCCGGGGCAGCCCCTCCGCGCCGGGTCGTCCAGCGTGTACGGTGGAGCAGCGTTCGCCCCCGCGGCGGTCGCTGCTCCCCGCGCTTTTGTCGCTCGCCGTCCCCCTCCGATGAACAAGTTCCTGCTCACCTTCGCGGCCCTGATCGCCTTGGCGGTCGCGTCGGCGGTGGGCTGGGTGATGCTGGGGAGCGCGGGCGAGAGCGCTGCGGCGGAGCACGACTCGCTCGAAGCCGAGTTCGAAGCCGCGGCTCCGGACGAGGGCCTCACCGCTCCCGCGCTGGCAGCGAGCGGAGCGGGCGCGGCGCTCGAACAGGACTCGGCGCGCGACGAAGCCGAAGCTCCT
>JABWBL010000665.1 GCA_013360535.1 Planctomycetaceae bacterium | reverse complement strand
CCCGCGAGGGTCACCTGCCGCTGCAGCGCGAAGCTCGCGTCGATCGGCCGCAGCGGAGCGCCCGCAGGTGCCGCGAGCACGCGGCCGTCGATCACTCCGGGAGTGAGCAGGGCGAGCGACCACCCGCCGTCGCGCTCGACCGCGATGCGCACCGTAGCCGCCCAACCGTCGCGCGTGCGCTCGAACGCGAGCCGTTCGAGCGAGCATGCGGAAACTTCGGCGAGCGCCGCGGGCTCCGGCAGGCGCACGACGCCGTCGACGATGTCCGATGCCGGGGCGAGCACCTGACGCTCGACTGGCTGGGGTGGTTGGGGGAGCTGGGGGAGCGCGAGCAGGAGGGCGGCGGCGAACATGCCCACAGTTTGAGCACCGGAGCCGGATTCCGCGAGACGCTGCGCGCTACACTCGCACGTCCGATGAGCAAGCTGCGGCGAATCCCGACGTCGATGCGCTCCGCACGCCACCTCAAGGCGGCGCTGGAGGCCGGCGGGCTGCGCGAGGTCGAGCTCCACGCCGAGCCGCAGCCGCTGCTCACGTGGCGCAACCAGCCGGTGGGCGAATCCGCCGAAGTGATCGTGCGACGGCGCGGCATCGGCGCGACCGCCGACGACCTCGGCTTCCTGCGGCGACCCAACGGCCAGTTCGAGGCGATCGTGAGCGAGATCCTCCTCGGCCGCTTCGACCGGCGCTGGTTCGCGGAGCTCGACAAGCGCTACACGGCGATCGCGGGCGCTGCAGGCGACGCGCCGGAGGAGCCGCTTCCGTCGGCGCCCAAGCCGGACCGCGAGCCGCTGCACAAGCGGGCCGAGCCGTACGTCGCCACGACACCCAAGCGCGCGCCTCCCGAGCCGCCGCGCGCGCCGGCCAAGCTCGATCCGGTGCGGCCGACGGTCGCCGTGCCCGATCTGTCGGAAGTGCCGGGAGAGGAACGGCTCTCGCTCGACAAGGACCTCGCGGCCGTGCTCGGCGCGGCCTTGAAGGAATCGAAAGTCGAAGGCTGCATCCCGCTCGTCCTGGGCTGGGTGTTCGCGATGTACGTCGCGGCGCAGATGGAAAGCCTGTTCGCGGGCGTGTTCTTCAGCGTGGTGCTGTTCATGGTGTTCACCAAGCGCATGAAGGCCCGGCAGGAGCGCATGGCGGCAGCGGCGGCGGCGGAGTTTCGCTCGCGCTTCGGCTCCGACGGCACGGCGCGCAAGCTCGCGCTGCGGCGGCTGCGCAACGAGCTCGAGAAGCTCTCGAACGATCGCCGGCGCGTGGTCGAGCTGCTGCTCACCAAGCTCGGCGGCTGAACGCGGGGCGCGCCGTGGTGGTCTCGCCTCATCGCTCCCGCGAACCGTTGCAGCTGCAAGCGTGGGAGCCGCGTCCGGGGCTGCGTTTGCGCCTCGCGAAGGGCTGGGCGAGCGCCGCACAGGCCGAGCGCTGGCTCGTCGAGCTCACGCGCGAGGTCCCGTGGAAGGACGAGTTTGTCACGGTGTTCGGACGTCGGCACAGGATGCCGCGCCGGACCTGCTGGATGGCGGATCCCGGCTGCGGGTATCGCTATTCCGACCTGGAGAACGTGATCGAGCCGTGGTCGCGCGCCGCGGGCGAGATCCGCGCGGGCGTGAGCGCGGCCTGCGGCGTCGAGTTCAACTCCGCGCTGCTCAACCTGTACCGCGACGGCCACGACTCGATGGGGTGGCACTCCGACGACGAGCGGGAGCTCGATCCGGACGCGAGCATCGCGTCGCTGAGCCTCGGCGCCTCGCGCACGTTCCGCTTCCGCGCGCGAAACGGCGCGGGCGAGCCGTTCGCGCTCGAGCTGGAGCACGGCGACCTGCTCACGATGGAGGCTCCGACGCAGTTGCACTGGCAGCACGCGCTGCCGCGGCGACTGCGCGTGCACGAGCCGCGCCTCAACCTGACCTTCCGGCGCGTCCTGCCGCGGGAGGAGCGCGCATGAGTCGCGCACGCCGCCTCGCGAAGGGCCTCACG
>JABWBL010000664.1 GCA_013360535.1 Planctomycetaceae bacterium | reverse complement strand
GAGCCAGTCGCCGGCGAGCACGCCGCCGAGCGCCGTCGCGATCGCCGGAAGCGTCGCGAGCAGGCCCTCGGGGTCACGCACCGTGCGGTACAGGCGGCCGGGCAGGAAGTGCTGGTCGAACCAGTCGACGAGGTTCGTGCCGGGCTCGAGGTTCGCCGGGCCAAAACCCGGCACCGGAACGAGCGTGAGGAGCGCCCAGTAGCCCAACAGCAGGCCCAAAGCCCACGCCAGTCGCGCGCGGAAGCCCGGCGCCGCGAGCGTGATCCACGCCGCGCCCATCCACGCCAGCCCGATGCGGCCGAGCACGCTCGCGCAGCGCAGCGTGCCGAGGTCGAACTTGAGCAGGCCGTTGTAGACGAGGCCCAGAGCGACCAGCGTGAGCCCGCGCCGCAGCGCGTGCAGCGCGAGCGTCGAGTCCCGCGCTCCCTCGGCGCGCCGATGGCCGAACGAGAGCGGCAGCGAGACGCCCGCGACGAACAGAAACAGCGGGAAAATCAGGTCCCAGAACGTGAATCCGTGCCACTCGACGTGCTCGGTCTGCGCCTGCGCGGCGTCGAGCCAGCCCCAGTCGTTCGAGTCGGCCCAGGCGCCGAGCATCGCTCCCAGGCCCGCGATCCACAGCATGTCGAACCCGCGCAGCGCATCGAGCGAGCGCAGGCGAGCCGTGGGGGCCGGACGCGAGCTCACGAACGCGCCGTCACGGCTGGTCCGCGGGCTCCGCCGTGCCGACGGGCTTGTCGGTGAACTGCGGCTTGGCGAGCAGCTCGAACAGCGCCTGCGCACGCTTCGACGCGCCGAGGCTGCGGTCGCCGAACAGCAGGTATTCCTCGCGATCGCCGCGGTTGACGAGCAGCTGCATCGTGCCCTGGCTCTTGTGCGCAGCGATCACCCAGTTCGAGATGATGCGGTAGTCGAGCTTGCCGTCGAGGCCGAAGCGCTGGCGGCGGTCGAACACGAACGGCCCGATCGGCACGCCGAGCTCCTCGAGCGCGTAGGCCGCGGTCACCGGCTCCGCCTCGCTGCGCACGCTGACGACGAGCATCGCGGGACGGTCCTCGGGCGGCTGCGCGAGCACGGCCTCCGCCGCCAGCGCCGTCGCGGCCTTGTGGTGCGCGTGCGTGCCCTCGTTGGGCGCGAGCGCGAGCACGAAGTCGTAGCGCTCGAGCTCGAGCTGCGCCGCCAGCGCCGAACGCACGTGGACGAGGTCCCACACGTTGGCCTCGGGCCCGAGCACCTCGTTGACGTCGGTGGTGTAGCGGTGGTCCTTCTCGCCGAGGAAGATCACCGAACGCAGGCCGAGGATGCGCGCCGACTCGCGCAGCTCGGCGCGGCGGATCGCGGGCAGGCGCGCGCGGCCCTCGGCCTCGTCGGTGAGCTCGACGCCGTAGAGCTGCTCGGCCAGCGTCGAATACTTGTAGCCGCCCTCGCCGTTGGTCACGACCACGAGGTCGCAGGCGGCGTTGAGGAAGGTCGACAGCTTGTAGAGCGCGCCCGCCATCGCGGCCTCGTCGTCGGGATGCGCCGTGACGGCGAGCACGCGCGGACCGCGCGGATTGCGGCGCGACGTGATGTCGACGTGCGTGCCGTCCTGGGGAGCGACGCAGGCGCAGAGCGGGAGGAACGAGAGCAGCAGGGCGAGGAAACGCATGGCGCCTAGGCTACGCGGGAGGGGCCGAACGCGGCCAGTCTCGAGGCGGCTGTGGCCGCAGGAAAGCGCGCCGCTAGAGTGCGCGGCCCACTCCGGAGCTCCCCCTCGATGCGCACGCCGATCCCCGCACTCTCGCTCGCCCTTCTCGTCGCTTGCTCGGCGCCATCGAACGGGCCGAAGGCGCCGCCGCCGGAGCTCGCGAGCGCGCTCGAGCGAGCGCGGGCCGACTTGACCGGCGGGGTGCCGCTCGATGCGCTCGTCTCGCTCGACGAAGCGCTCGCGCTCGCGCCGGATTCGCTCGAGGCGTGGACGATGCGTGCGCAGGCGCT
>JABWBL010000663.1 GCA_013360535.1 Planctomycetaceae bacterium | reverse complement strand
CCGGATGGCTCGAGAACGCCGTCGCGGCTCGTCCGGAACTGGCGCAGCGCATCCTCGAGCTGGGCGAGCAGTGGGGCTCGCCGGCACCGCCCGAGATCCAGTCGGTGCTCGACGCGCTCGCGCGCTGACCTCGGCACCCGCTAGCGCTGCGGCCGGCGCGGCGCGCAGTTGTTCTCGAGCGTGTTGACGCCCTTCAAGCCGAGCATCTCGCGCGTGGCGAGCAGCTTCTTCACGTACTCGGGGCTCAAGGGCTTCGCCTGACCGACCGAGTGCGCGAGGTACAGGATGCGCGCGGTGTGCTCGACCATGTCGAGCTTCTTGTAGGCGTCGAGCAGGTTCGTCCCGAGCGTCACCGAGCCGTGGTGCGTCATCACGAGCGTGTCGGAGCAGCGCACGATGTTGCGGATCGAGGCGGCGAGCTCCGGCGTTCCGGGCGTGCCGAAGTCCGCCGTCGGGATGCCGCCGATCGTGACCACGATCTCGGGGATGAACGGCGCCTGCATGTCGATCCCGGCGATCGTCATCGCGACCGCGTGCGGTGGGTGCGCGTGCACGACGGCCTTGATTTCCGGGCGTTCCTCGTAACACGCGATGTGGATGCCACGTTCGCTCGACGCGCCCGGGCCGCCGTCGACCACTTCGCCGCGCATGTCGATGTGCGCGATGTGCTGCGGCTCGAGAAAACCCTTCATCGCGCCCGCGGGCGTGATCAGGAGCGTTCCGTCCGCCAAACGCGCGGACAGGTTGCCGTCGGCTCCGACGATGTAGTTGCGCGAGTAGCACAGCTTCCCGATCTCGCAGATCGAGCGGCGCAGGCGCATCTCCTCGTCGCCCCAGCCCTTCTGGCGCGCGAGCAGCTCGAGCGTGTCGCTCACGGCTTCACCGCGCGCTTGCGATGGTCGTAGGCGAGGCCGCCAGCGCTCTCGACGTAATCGACGACGCCGACGATGAGCGTCTTCACCGGCGCCTTGGGGTCCCCGAGGATCTGGCGCCCGCCGTTGCCCTCGTCGAGCACGAGCACGCGGTCGCCGACGCCGGCTTGCACCGTGTCGATCGCGATGCGCGTCTTCGCGGTGGGGGAGCCGTCGGGCTTGACCGGACGCACGATCAGGAGCTTGCGCCCGTCGAGCGCGGGGATCTGCACGGGCGAGACCACGGTGCCGACGACTTCTCCGAGGAACACGGGGCCTAGCTCCCGATCCGCTCGCCGTTGGCGACGGCCTGCTCGACGAAGCCGATGATCGCGGCGTCGACGGGTACGAAGGACTTCGGGCAGGCGAGCGCGGCCTCGCGGCCGTCGACGAAGTGCACGAGGTCGCCGGGACCCGACGAGATCACCGCGCAGGCGACGAGCTGGCCGCCCATCGGTAGCCCGCGCTCATCGAGCGGCTGGATCAGCTGCAACGGCACGCCGTCGAGGCCTTCGTACTTGTGCGCCGCCACGAGGCGACCGGTCACGCGCGCGAGGTACATGGGCCTAGCGCCCGCTCCACTTCTCGTACACGTTGTCGCCGCCGAGGTCCCACGAGTCGACGACCGCCATCACGACCGCGTCGACGGGCCGGTTCTCGGTGGCGTGCGTCTGGCGCGCGCTCGAGCCCGTCGCGTACAGCACCATGTCGCCGATGCCGGCCTGCACGCTGTCGGCGGCGACGACGTACTGCTCGGTCGGCTCGTTGCGATGGTTGTGCACCTGCACCACGAGCAGCTTGCGCCCCTCGAGCTTCTCGTCCTTGCGCGTGGCGACCACGCTGCCCACGACCTTGCCGATCAGCATCTTCGTCCTGTCTCCGCCCGTTAGTTTCCGTCGAGGAACGTGACGACCTCGTCCTGCGAGAGGCACGACTCGATGAAGCGCCGACGCAGCTCGTTGTGCACGCGCCCGCGCATTTCCTCCCAGCCCGGCGACGGCCGCCGCGCGCCGACCCACACGAGCGCGACGCCGCTGGGGTTGCCCATGCGGACGGGGCCGACGCAGT
>JABWBL010000662.1 GCA_013360535.1 Planctomycetaceae bacterium | reverse complement strand
GCGGGCCGGCGCCGTCGAGCTTGACCGTGAGCGTCTCGCCCTCGCGCAGGAGGTCGATCGGCACGTCGACGAGCCGCGCGCCGCGCAGCACGAGGTCGAGCTCCGGCCCACCGTCGAGCGTGCCGCGTGCGTGCTTGCCGCTCTCGTCGAACTCGATCGCCAGCGTCTCGCCGCGTGCGACACCCTCCGCCGGCGTGACGAGCACCTCGTTGCGCGCCAGGATCGACACGGGCCGGAAGCGCGCGCCGCTGCGGCGCTCGATCACGCCGATGAGCTCGATCGACTGCGCGCGCAGGTCGAGCGGCTCGAGCCCCGCGAGCACGAGGTGCGCTTCCTCGGCGAGCGAGATTTCCGCGTGTTCCGGCCCGAGATCCGGCCGCCCGCGCAGCACGAGCGCGCCCTTCGAGGAGAGCGTCGCCGTCGAGCCGTCCTCGAGCTGCACGGTCGCGCGCGGGTCCTCGCGCAGCCGGATCACCTCGCCCAGACGCTCGACGTCGAGGCCGCGCCCCGAGGCCTCGATGCCGTTGCCGGAGATCGTGAGCGCGTCCTCGGAGTGCGCACGCTCGAGCGCGACCACCGACTCCAGCTTCGGCACGCGCAGCGTCACGGGCGCGAAGCGCGAGCCGGTCTCGTAGGTGACGACCGTGTCGATCAGGGTCACCGGATGCTGGTCGTCGAGCGCCGGCGTCGGATCGACGCGCATGCGGGCGCGGACCTCTCGCGCGCGCGCGAGCACCTCGCGTGCGCCGCTCTCGGGCACGAACAGCTCGAGCGTCGTGTCGCGCAGGTCGAACAGGCCTCCTTCGAGGGTCGCGCAGTCTCCAGCGACGAGGTGCGAACGCTTGCGCGGCTCGCCTGTGCTCATGTCGTTGGCCCACACGTCGAGCGGGCCCGAGAGCGCCACCTGCGCGCCCTTGCCGCCCGCGTCCTTCACCTCGGTGAACACGCCACGGTTGGGCTCCGGCGCGGTGCGCGCGGGCTGCTCGGCCGGCTGCTCCTGCTTCGGCAGCTGCGGCGTGGGAGTCTCCGCCCGCCGCGAGCGACGGTCGAACCACCACAGCGCGCCGCCACCGAGCAGCGCGAGCAGCAGGAAGACGAGGAACTTTCTCATTCCGCGAAGGACGCGACGACGCTGGCCCAGCGACCTTGGGCGCGCAGGACGAGCTCGGCCAGCTCGCGCACGGCCCCGGCGCCACCGGTCGCGTGGGTGACGAAGTCCGCGCGCGAGGCGACTTCGATGCGCGCGTTGGCCGGTGCGGCGAGGAACGCGACCAGCGGCCGCAGCGAGAGGTCGGGCAGGTCATCACCGAGCGCGACCGTCTCGCGCGGCGTGATGCCGAGGCGGGTCTGGATCTCGCGCAGCGCCTCGGTCTTGTGGAGCTGGCCCAGCTTGAGTTCGGTGACGCCGAGCGACTCCGCGCGCGCGACCGTCGCGGGCGAGCGCCGCCCGGTGATCCACGCGACCGTCAGGCCGGCCTTCTGCAGCTCCTTGATGCCAAAGCCGTCCTGCACCGAGAAGCGCAACGACTCACCACCGGGCCCGACGAGCACGGAGCCATCGGTCAACGTCCCGTCGACGTCGAACACGCACAGCTTCACCGGCTTCAGGAGCTCGGCAAAACGCGCCTCCGGACCCTCCCCCTTCACGGGGCGCAAGCTTAGAGACGCGTGTCGAGAATGTCCTGCACGTCGAGCAGGCCGACCGGGCGGTTCGACTCGTCGAGCACGGGGATCTGGTCGACGCGGAACTCGCGCAGGAGCCGCTCGGCCTCCTCGAGCAGCTGGTCGGGCCGCACCGACTTGGGACTCTTCGTCATGAAACGATCGATCGGGTCCTCGCGGCCCAGCTCGCCACGCTCGGCCACGAGGCGCCGCAGGTCGCCGTCGGTGAAGATGCCCGCGAGCGAGCCGTCGGTCGCGACCACCAGCGCCGCACCGGGCTTGCCCGGCGTGTGGCCCATGATGCGCAGCGTGGCGGAG
>JABWBL010000661.1 GCA_013360535.1 Planctomycetaceae bacterium | reverse complement strand
GCCGCTGGCGAGCTGGGTGGTCGAGCGGCTGCGGCGGCCCGCTGGCCCGTCCTCGAGCGGCGAAACCGGCGCGCGCGCTCCCTAGAATCCCGGGGGCATGGCGCGCCGCAAGCACTCCCACGGGCTCCCTTCGAATCCCGGCCTGAGTCCGGGCACGCTCACGATTCCCGATGGCGCTCCGCGCCCGCACGTGCGCGTCGTGAGGTACGACGCGGCCTCGATCGAGGCGCGCGACAACGTCGGCGTGCAGGAGCTCGCGAAGCTGCAGGAGGACGGCCGCATCCTGTGGATCGACATCGAGGGCTACGGCGACAAGGCGCTGTTCGAGATGCTCGAGCGCGTCCACCGCGTGCCGCGGCTCGCGCTGGAGGACGTGCTCGGCAACCGATCGCGACCCAAGCTGGAGCTCTTCGGCGACTGCGCCTTCGTGACGTCGCGCGCGCTCAAGCGCTCGGATCGGCCGGAGTTCGAGCAACTGTCGTTCTTCGTGCGCGGCCGGACGGTGATCACCTTCGCCGACGAGCCGCTCGACCTGCTCGCGCCGCTGCGCAAGCGCCTGCACGCCGCCGACAGCCTGACGCGCCGCAGCGGCGTCGACTTCCTCGTCTACCGCATGCTCGACTGCGTGGTCGACACGTTCGTGCCGTGCCTCGAGGACGTCGGCACGCGCCTCGAGGACCTCGAAGCGCAGGCGATCGAACGTCCGTCGTCGAAGCCGCTGCGCACGGTGTACGAGCTCGTCCGCGACCTGCGCCAGATCGCGCGCGTCGCGCTGCCGACGCGGGAGCTCGTCACTGCGCTCGGCCACGAGGGGCGCGCGCTGTTCGCGGCGGAAACACTGCCGTTCCTCGCCGACCTGCGCGACCACGCCAACGGCATCGTCGAGATGACCGCGCACTACCGCGACCTCGGCACCGACGTGCGCGAGCTGATCCACGGGGCGCTCAACCTGAAGATGAACCAGGTGATGCGCATGCTGACCGCCGTCACGAGCGTGTTCATCCCGCTGTCGTTCGTGACCGGCCTGTACGGCATGAACTTCGAGCACATGCCGGAGCTGAAGCTGCCCGGCGGCTACTTCATCGTGCTGGGTGTGCTCGCGCTGGTCGCGGCGTTCATCCTCAACTGGCTGCGCAAGCAGGGCTGGACGCGCATCGGGGAAGACGAGTGAAGGCGCGGAGATGGCGCGCTTGACGGATTCGGCCGACGCCGGCGCGTCGCCGCGACCGACGAGCCTCGGCCGCAGGTTCGCGCGGGTCGGGGCGGGGCTCGCCGTCGCGGGGCTCGTTGCCTGCGGAGCGCTCTACTTCGCGCGCAATCGTGTGCTCGGGCCGTTGCTCGTCGCGCAGGCTTCGGAGTGGCTGGAGCGCGAGCGCGGGATCGTGCTCGGCGTCGATGGCTTCGAGGGCGGCTGGTTCAGCGAACTCACGCTGCGCGGCGTGAGCGTCACGTCGGTTCCGGGAGCGCAGGAGCCGCTGCACGTGCACGTCGACGAGCTGCGCCTCGAGCACGAGCTCTTCCGCCTGCTGCGAGGCGACCTCGCAGGCCTGCAGGCGGTGAGTGCGCGTGGGGTCGAGGCGCGGATCGAGCTCGGTGCGGGTTCGGGAGCGGATTCGGAAGGCGAAACGAGCGTTCCGGAGCTCGCCGGCCTGCCGCCGCTGCCCAGCATCGCGCTCGAACGTGTCGATCTCGACCTGCGCTTGCCGCAGGGGCGCGCGGTCGAGCTGCGCAACGCGCGTGCGACCCACGCCGGAGGGAAGTTGGCGCTCGAACTGCCTGCGATCAAGCTCGCGGGCGAGTGGCCGATCCTGCCGCGCGAATTTGCGCTGGTCGCGGACGTCGCGCGCGAAGGGGAGCGGCTCGACGTGACGCGGCTCGAAGTGCAGGGAGGCGCACAGCTCAAGGCCAGCGGCGGTTCCGTACGCCTGGCCGCGGGTCGGGTGCAGCTCGAGACGCCGCTCGAAGGCGAGGGCGTGCGCGGACAGG
>JABWBL010000660.1 GCA_013360535.1 Planctomycetaceae bacterium | reverse complement strand
CCGCATGCGCGCGAAGTTCTCGACCACCACGCGCAGCCATGGCCGCAGCGGCCGGTCGGCCTTCGGTGGCCGCTCGAGCGCCGCGACTAGCGCCTGCTGCGCGACGTCCTCGGCCGCATCCGGGTCGCTGACGAGCGCCCGGGCCAGCCGCCGGACCCAGTCCGACTCCGCCAGCAGCTCCTCCACCGCGATCGCCCGTGCTTCACCCACGCCCCCATCATGCCGCCGCCCTCCGCCGCGTTGGCGAATTCGCTGGATCCGCCCCTACCGCCGCGCCGCTCCGCCTCCGGTGTGCTCGATCGAGGCGCTTCGCAGGGCCTTCTTGCGAATACCATTTCGTGATCTAGTTGTCGTATATGAGCGCCTCGACGCCCCGCGACCCGATCGTGTCCCTGCCCGCTTCCGTCCCGCGGCGAACACCCCGTCCCGAGCAGGCTCCGGCCCCGATCACCGGAATCCGAGGGCGCCGCGCATGAACGCGCAACTGCACGGGTCGCTCGCGCGCTACCGCCACCTCGAGCTGCTCGAGGCCGAGTCGATCCACATCTTCCGCGAGGTGGCCGCGACGGCGCAGAACCCGGTGATGCTGTTCTCGATCGGCAAGGACTCGGGCGTGATGCTCGAGCTCGCGCGGCGCGCCTTCCATCCGGCGCCGATCCCGTTCCCGCTGCTGCACATCGACTGCCGCTGGGACTTTCGCGCCATGTACCAGCTGCGGGACGAGCTCACCGGGCGCTACGGGCTGCGCATGCTCGTGCACGCGAGCGCGGCCGCCGACGATCCGGCCGTCAATCCGTTCGACCTGCCGAGCTCCGAGTTCACGCGGCTCACGCTGACCGAGTCGCTCAAGGAGGCGCTCTCGCGGCACGGCTTCGACGCCGCCTTCGGAGGCGGGCGCCGCGACCAGCGTGCGGGAGGTGCTCGCGGAGCTGCAGCGCTCGCGCACGTCCGAGCGTTCGGGCCGCGTGATCGACCGCGACGAGGACGCCGCGATGGAGCGCAAGAAGCGCGAAGGCTACTTCTGAGGGTGCGAGCTACTGGCCGAGGCGGATCAGGTCGAGCACCTTGCGGTGGGCCTCGATCGGATGGCGCAGCATCCGGTCGGAGTGGATCCGGTAGCGATTGCGACGTCCTTCGCGGAGCGTCTCGAGATAACCCGACTCCGAGAGCTCGCCGATGATGCGCTGGACGGCGCGCTCGGTGATGCCGACCCGGGCCGCGATCTCTCGCATGCGCAGGTCGGGCTCGCGCGCGAGCACGATCAGCACGTGCGCGTGGTTGGAGAGGAAGGTCCAGCCGGTCGTGGCCTGGGGGGAGCGCGCCGTGCGCGGGGCAGCACGAGTCGTTCGAGGCATGGGCGGAATGGTAGCGACCCGTGCGGCGCCGACGGAGCCGCAGTTGTACGTGTCCAGCGGCTGAAACACTCGAAACACGCCGCCCGCGCTCCGCGCCGAGCGCCTGCGCCGAGGCGTGTCGGAACTTCTTTCGCGTCCGCGGCGCTGCCCTTCGACGCGGGCCTGCGGAGTTGCGCGGAGGGCAGATCGACTCACCGAAACCTCGTCCGCGCGTGCTACCCTTCCGCGCTGGAAGCCGCTCGACGGCAACCTCCGAGGACCCCCGCGGCTCGCCGCTCCCCCAAGCGCGCCCGCCTCCTCCCGCTCGCCCTCTCCTGCCGATGGATGTCGCCTCCGGGCGACTCCGCCCTCTCCTGCCTATGGCGCCTCCCAAGAACGCAGCGGTCCTCGTCGGGGACCTCGACCGCCTGCCTGCCGACTTCGACCTGAGCCTCTGGCACCGCCGTCCGCCCGCGAACCACGCGCTGCGGCGCCTGTCGATCCACGGCGACACGAGCGCGGAGGCGATCCTGCGCGAGCTGTTCGAGCTGCAGGCGACCGCCGTCGTGTTCCTCGGGCTGCTCGTGCCCGAGGCCGTGCTCGCCGCACGCTGGGCCGGACTGCGGGTCGTGCTCGTGCTCGACGAGGCCGAGC
>JABWBL010000659.1 GCA_013360535.1 Planctomycetaceae bacterium | reverse complement strand
GCACGCCTGCATCGCGCTGCAGTGGCCGCGCCGCGCCTTCGCCGTGGGGGAGCCGCACGTGATCGGCTGCGCCTCTTTCGAGGGCGCACGGGGCGCCCTGCTGATCGAGCCCCTCGCCGCGGCCGAGCCGCGTTAGTCTGGTCCCCAGCTCACCATGCCCGCCACCGTCGTCGTCAACTCGCTCACGGTCGTCCACAAGAGCAGCAACGGCACGTCGCCGGCCTTTCCGGACACGTGCAAGACGCCGTCGCCGGCGGGGCCGATCCCGATTCCGTATCCAAACATCGCGATGAGCTCGGACACGGCGGACGGTGCCGGCACGGTCAAGTGCGACGGCCAGCCGATCATGCTGAAGGGCTCGAACTACGCGATGAGCTCGGGCGACGAGGCCGGTTCGGCGCAGGGCGTGGTCTCGAACAAGATCAAGGGCAAGGCCTACCCGAAGCTGCACTCGATGGACGTCAAGGCCGACGGCGACAACGTCTTCCGGCTTTCGGACATCATGCTGCAGAACGGCGGTTCGCCCGTGAACACGCCGCCGGGCACCAACCTGCAGCCGCCGAATATGGCGATGGGTGACTCGCCGGCGAAGAAGGATCCGGCGGAGCTCGTCGAGGCGAAATTCTCGAAGACCAAGGCCGCCTGCGGCGACGAGGTCGACTTCGAGATCAAGGTCAAGAACTACCGCGACTCGGTGCGCATCCCGCTCAAGCTCGTGCTCGGCGAGACCTCGATGCCGCTGCCGATGGAGAACTGTCCACGCGTGAGCGGCAGCTCGGCGAAGACGACGTGGAAGGTGAAACGTGGGCCATTTGCCGCGGAGAAGCGCTTCAAGCTGCGCGCGCTCGGCTACTTCGGCTCGCGCACGAGCTCGGGCGAGCTGGAGGTGCCGACGGTCGCGGACGTGCGCGAGAAGATCGGCCCGTCGCGTCGCTCGGCACCGCAGTACGTGCAGCGCGTGATCCCTGGCCGCGGTCAGGTCTGGCGCCCCAACGGCAAGAACTACGGCTGGGAGTACTGCTACGAGCTCGTCGTGCAGGACGGACTGTTCTACGTGCTGCGCAAGATCGACTTCGACCTGAAGCCCGGCGCCGTCGCGAGCGAGTCGGCGAAGGCGCGCTGGCGCAGCCAGATCGAGAGCGTGTACACGAAGAAGTTCCGGCTGCACCGCTCGGACTGCAAGCGCGGCGCGACGTGCAGGTGCCCGCTCGATCAGGGCTGCTGCTGGTGGCAGATCCGCTTCCGCGTGCAGTGGGGCGCGGGCCATGGCGCGAAGATCAAGCTCTTCCCCGGCGCCTGCGATCCGACCGGCTGGGGCACCGATCGCTGGTGGTACAGCACGACCTGGTTCGTGTCGAGCGCCGGCGTCTCGGCCTACGTGCGCGCGCACGAGTTCGGCCACATCGTCGGCCTGTACGACGAGTACCCCGCGGGCGCCTGCGAGGGCTCGCGGCTCTTCGCCGACGTGCCCGACAGCATCATGAACTCCGGAAATCGCGTGTACTGGCGCCACGTCGAGGAGTTCGCCAACTGGTTCGGCGACAAGGCGAATTCCACCGTGGGTGCGCTGCAGGCCCATGAAGCGTGAGAGCCGATGGCCAGTCACCTTCGAGGCGTCGTCGCGTTGCTCCTGCCGCTGCTCGCGGGCGCGTGCGCGAGTCCGCGTGGCGACGCACCTCCTGTGAATGAGGACCCACTGATGTCGGACTGGTACCTGAGCCTGATCTTCGAGATTCCCGGCGGGTTCGTCTCGGCCGCGATCGAGCAGAACGGCAACGTGCTCGTGCGCGCGACGGCGCCGCTGCGCGGGCGCGAGCACGTCGGAAGCTACGCGGCGCAGCTCGAGCCTGCGGAGGCCGCGCGCTTGCGGAAGAAGCTCGACGAGAGCGGCTACGCGAAGGCCGAAGAGCCGCGCGAGCTGGGACCCGACGTGCCGACGGTGTCGATCGGCGAGGGGCTGTACGGCGAGGAGCCGCACGTCGAGCGCACGTTCGAG
>JABWBL010000065.1 GCA_013360535.1 Planctomycetaceae bacterium | reverse complement strand
CTCTGCGTCGGCGTCCCGCGCGTGCGCACGACCGCGCTGTTTTCCGGCGGCAACCCCATCGGCGCCGACTGCACAGGCTCGCTCGCGCTCGACTACGGCGCCTTCGCGAGCGGTGCCCTCGGCGGCACGCTGCTCCCCGGCCTCCAGCTCGCCGGCACGCAAGTCCGCCTCCAAGCCTGGAGCCGCGACCCCGGCTCCGCCACCAACACGCTGCTCTCCAACGCGCTCGAATTCACGGTGCTTCCCTGACCTCGGTGGACCTGTCAGCGTGGCCCGTGACGGGTGCTCGACAGGTCCACCCCTATCAGGGCTGGATCACGAACGCGATCGCGTCGCTGCGGTTGTTGCCGAAGCTGGCGGCGGGGTCGCGCGACCAGAACTGGGCGTAGACCTCGGCGGCCAGCGTCAGCGAGGTGTCGGCGCCGCTGTGGATGCGCTCATTGAAGTCGTAGGCGAATGAGCCGCTGCAGTCGGTGCCGCCGCTGTTGCCGCCGGAGTGGAGCAACGGCGAGCGCCGGGTCGGCGACTCGACGCACAGGTAGCCGCCCTGATAGGGCGTGGACTTGGGTCGGAAGCCGTAGAACAACAGGCCGCTGCGCTCGTTGAGCTGCTGGGAGCACGTGATCCAGAACGGCCGCGAGCTCGACAGGCTGGCGTTGTTGATGGCTCCGATCGCGGGGATGCAGCCCTGGCTGTTGGTCTTCGCGGTGCAGTAGGTGCTGAACGGCGCGTAGGCGGCGTCGAAGGGCAGGGCGCCGATGTCGCTGCGCGTGCCGTCGGGGTCGAGCGGCGCGGCGGGGTCGGCAGCGTCGATGCATCCCGAACCCGGAGCGAGGTGATAGTCGTGACCGGGTCCGTTGAACAGACCCGCGGGCCCCATGCCGCTGTGAAAGACGGAGCCGCTGACGCTGAACGAGCGCCACCAGTTGTAGTTCCCCGGCAGCTCCTCGAGGAAGTCGAAGCCATTGCTCTCCAGAATCGAGTTGTTCACGCGGACCTGGGCTCCGTGCAGCAAGGGAGCCACTCCGGCTTCGTAGCCCTGAATCGTGCAGTGATCGACGGAGCAGTCGAACCCCGTCCCGATCGCCAGCCCCACGCCGCCGCCGATGAAGATGCAGCGGGTCACGGAGCCGTACTCGGCCCGCACTCCGCCGTGGACCGTGAAGCCCTCGAGCTCGAACCGGTCCTGACAGCACCCGGTCGAGAAGATCGTCCACTGAGTTCCCGTTGTCGGCCGGATCACCGTGGCCAGCGGTCCGCCCGGCGCCCACACGCGGACTCGCTTGGGCGTTTGGAAGTTGCCGAAGTAGAGGCCGGGCGCGACCTGGATTTCGTCTCCGTGGGCCGAGGCCGCGAGCGCCGGTGCAATCGCCGTGAAGGGGGCGCCCGCCGTGCCGTTGCCCGGGGCTGGGGCAGACGCGTCGACGTACCAGATCGTCTGACCGGCGGCGATCGCGCTCAAGCTGCATGCGAAGGCTGCGGAGTACCCCAAGGACTTGAGTGTCATGTTCATGCCCTTCTGGATGACACGGGCGCAGCGTTCGTTTGACACACCTTGGTCCTTACCGGGTCCTTACCGTGCCCGGTCGGCGCAAGTTCGACCAACGGGTTCCCGCTGCCTACGGCGGTCGCCGGTGGGGGTCCCGACATTGCCCGCGGTCGTGCGGTGGCCGCGCGCGAACGTCGGACAATTCGCAACCGATGGATCGCCTCCCGGCGACGGCGCGCGCTCTTGCAGTCAAGGAGGAACGCACATGACCGCAGGCGCGGAGCGAGTCGGCGCCGTCGATCGGCGAGCAGGCGACGCTTCGGGTGGTTGCCAGCTCGCGCTCGACGAAGCGCTCAGGTCAGTCTCCGCATCGACTGTCCGGCGCGGAGCTGCGCAGGCCAACACGTAGTCACTCCGCACCCGCACCCGTGATCGCGAGCTGCACGTCGACGATCTCGCGGATGCGGTCGGGCTCGAGCGGTTTGCAGGTGAGGACCTCGTCGAGGCGGTTGATGAACTCGGGCCGGAACAAGTCGCGCAGTTGCGCGCCGTCGCGGAGGTTCGATGGTCTGTGGCACGGGCGTCTGCGTGAAGTCGACGGTGACGCCCTGGCCGTCGGTGACGCGGCCGTCGTCGAGGGTCTGGAGCAGCACATTGACCACGGCTGATCGCGATGACCTCGCGGCCGACCAAGCGCGTCGGCATCCGCCGGGAAGGGGAATGCTAGAGTGACGCCATGGACCTGTCCCTGTTGCAGCGCATCACGATTGAGCCTGGCAAGTGCGGCGGTCGGCCCTGCATCAGGGGCAAGCGCATCCGGGTGACGGACATCCTCGAGCTGCTCGCCAGCGGTGCTTCGGTCGAGGAGATTGTCGAGGACTTTCCGACGCTCGATCGTGACGACGTACTGGCCGCGATCTCTTACGCCGCGTTGCAGACCAGCCACACCGTCATCCGTGTCGCGTGAGGTTGCTGATCGACAACCAGCTTCCTCTGGCGCTCGCTCGGCGGCTGAGCGAGCTGGGCCATGACGCGCAGCATGTTCTTCAGGTTGGCCTCGATGAAGCTGCGGACGTTGAACTCTGGCGTCACGCGACCGCTGATCGGCGAGTCGTGGTGAGCAAGGACGAGGACTTCGTCTACCTCGCCAATCGCTCGGGCGACCAGGGGCGGGTGATCTGGGTGCGACTGGGAAACTGTCGCAGAGCCGTGCTTGTCAACGCGTTCGAGCGCGCCTTGCCCGCGATCGAGGGGGCACTGGCCAGCGGCCAGCGCATCGTCGAGTTGATCTGACCGGCGGCAGCAGTTGCGACGTGTTCCGCCCGCCGTCGTCGGCTTCGGACTACACACCCCGAGCTGAAGCAAACGCCCACATCGTTGCTCGTGCTCGAGCCCTGGGCGTCGCGCCCAGCCGATTCAGCCGACGACTCGCCCCTCAAGCCGAGCCTCGATCTCATCCGCGATCTCCGGGGCCGCGCGCTGGATGAGCCGCGCCAGCACGACTCCGCGGCGCACGCGGATGTAGCCGGTTGGCGTGGCGCTCACTTGGTGGCCGGCGATCACGACACCGCGGCGGGGATGCCAGATGCCAGGCACGTCGCCGGCGCGAATCGCCCAGACGAGTGCGCCGCTCACACCTCGGAGCGAGAGCGGCGGCATGGCGTCGCTAGAGTCGTAGTCCCGATCCGGACGCTCGAGCAGGAGGTCGATGTCTGGATCGAAGCCGTGCTCGATCGTGACATCGCCGTCGTATCGCGAGCCGAGGACATGCACTGGTGCGTTAGCGGCCCATCCGGGGCCGCTGGCGGATGTCTGCTCGGGATAGCCGCACAGCAAGAAGGGAACGCCGTCGAGACCTTCGGATGCGGCGTGCGGCCCGATGTTGTCAGAGTCGAGGACTCCCCAGTCACCGGCCAGGATGCGATCCGCCAGATCACGTCGAACTTCGAGCACGACGGCGTCCATGTGCTCAGTGTCGGGGCCTGACCTGTCGTGCGCTGTCACGAACGTCGCGACACCGACGGCTCGCAGCGGGACCGTGTCAGAGCCGACCGTCGCGCCAGGACGGCTCACCGGGACGAACAAGTTGCCAGCCAGTTTGCCGGCGCTGTCGAGCACGACGTGTGCGGCTGTCAGCAGGAAGAGCCGGTCCGGTCCCGAGGCTTGAGGCACTCGAAACCACGCGCCCGATCCCCACGATTTCCACGGGCTCTGGGAGTCCTCGGTCTGAAGGAGGATCGGGACGGATGCGCGGCCAACGAATTCGACACGGGCACGATGTTGAAGCTCATCGAGCGTCTCCATCGGATCACCGGCCCGCCGGAGCGAGTTCAGGGCGGGAGGACGTGATGTGGAAGGAGCCGGCGCGCCAGTCGATGGAGGCGCGGGAGCCGGGGGAGAGGGTGCCGCGCAGGATCGAGTCGGCGAGCAGGTTCTGGATGCGCTTTTGGATGACGCGCTTGAGCGGGCGGGCGCCGTATTCGGGGTCGTAGCCTTCCTTGGCGAGGGCTTCCTTGGCGGCGCCGGTGAGCTCGAGCGTGATCTCCTGCTCGGCGAGGTGCTTCTGGAGGCGCGCGAGCTGCACGTCGACGATCTCGCGGATGCGGTCGGGCTCGAGCGGCAGGTAGGTGAGGACCTCGTCGAGGCGGTTGATGAACTCGGGCCGGAAGAAGTCGCGCAGCTGCGCGCCGTCGCGGAGGTTCGAGGTCATGAGGACGAGCGTCTGCGTGAAGTCGACGGTGCGGCCCTGGCCGTCGGTGAGGCGGCCGTCGTCGAGGATCTGGAGCAGCACGTTGAAGACGTCGGGGTGCGCCTTTTCGACCTCGTCGAGCAGGAGCACCGAGTGCGGCTTGCGGCGCACGGCCTCGGTGAGCGCACCACCCTCGTCGTAACCGACGTAACCCGGAGGCGCGCCGATCATGCGCGAGACGGAGTGCTTCTCCATGTACTCGGTCATGTCGAGGCGCACGACGGCGCTCTCGTCGTCGAACAGGAACTCCGCGAGCGCCTTGGCGGTCTCGGTCTTGCCGACGCCGGTCGGGCCGAGCAGCAGGAACGAGCCGAGCGGCCGCGTGGTTTCCTGCAGGCCGGCACGCGCGCGGCGCACGGCTTCGCTGATCGAGACGAGCGCGTGGTCCTGGCCGACGACACGCTCGCGCAGGCGCTCTTCCATGTGGAGCAGCTTCTCGCGCTCGGTCTCGAGCAGGCGCGAGGCCGGGATGCCGGTCCAGCGGCTGACGACCTTCGCGATCATCTCCGCGTCGACCTCTTCGGGCAGCAGCGCGCCCTCGCGCTGGATCTCGGCGAGCTTCTCGCCGCTCTGCTTGAGCTGCTGTTCCGCCTGCGGCAGCTCGCCGTAGCGGATCTGCGCGACACGCTCGAAATTGCCTTCACGTTCCTTGCGCTCGGCTTCGTTGCGCAGGCTCTCGATCAAGGTCTTGCCCGCGCGCAGCGCGGTGATGAGCTCCTTCTCGGCCTGCCAGCGCGCACGCAGCGCACGGCCCGACTCGTTGAGCTCCGAGAGCTCCTCGCCGATCTGCGCGATGCGCCGCGCCTCGTCGCCGCGGTTTTCCTTCTTGAGCGCCGTGCGCTCGATCTCGAGCTGGCGCACCTTGCGTTCGATCGCGTCGAGCTCCGGCGGCAGCGAGTCGATCGAGAGCCGCACCTGCGCGGCCGCTTCGTCGACCAGGTCGATCGCCTTGTCGGGCATGAAGCGCTGCGTGATGTGGCGATCGGCGAGCCGCGCGGCCGAGACCAGCGCCTCGTCGAGGATGCGCACGCCGTAGTGCACCTCGTAACGCTCCTTCAGGCCGCGCAGGATCGCGATCGTGTCCTCGATCGACGGCTCGCCGACCTGCACAGGCATGAAGCGCCGCTCGAGCGCCTTGTCCTTCTCGACGTGCTTGCGGTATTCGTCGAGCGTCGTCGCACCGATGCAGTGCAGCTCGCCACGCGCGAGCGCCGGCTTGAGCATGTTCGCCGCGTCGACCGCACCTTCGGCGCCGCCCGCACCGACCAGCGTGTGCAGCTCGTCGATGAACAGGATCACTTCGCCTTCGGCCTGCGCGATCTCCGCCAGCACGGCCTTGAGGCGCTCCTCGAACTCGCCGCGGAACTTCGCGCCCGCGAGCATCGAGCCGAGGTCGAGCGCGAGGATCCTCTTGCCCTTGAGCGGCTCGGGCACGTCGCCGGCGACGATGCGGTTGGCGAGGCCTTCGGCGATCGCGGTCTTGCCGACGCCGGGGTCGCCGATCAACACGGGGTTGTTCTTGCGGCGCCGCGAGAGCACCTGCATCACGCGGCGGATCTCGGTGTCGCGCCCGATGACGGGGTCGAGCTTGCCGGCCTGCGCGTCGGCGGTCAGGTCGCGCGCGTACTTCTTGAGCGCCTCGAACGTGCTCTCGGGGTCGGGGCTCGTCACGCGCTTCGAGCCGCGCACGTCGGTGAGCGCCGCCTCGATGCGCTCGTACGAGAGCTTGCGCGCCGCGAGCAGCCCCTTCACCTCGGGCCCGCCCGCCTTCGCGAGGCCGAGCAGCAGGTGCTCCGTCGACACGAAGTCATCCTTCAGGCGCTTCGCCGCCGCACCGGCCTCGTTGAGCGCTTCCATGAACGAACGCGCGGGCTGCAGGTTGCCCCCGGAAGTCTTCGGCAGCTTGTCGAGCTGCAGGACGAACTCGCCCGCGAGCACTCGCGGGTCGACGTCGAGCTTCTTGAGCACCGCCGCCGGCACGCCTTCGGTCTCGCGCAGGAGGGAAACCGCGAGGTGCTGGGCCGTCAGCTCCGGATGGCCGGAGTCGGCGCCGAGCTTCTGGGCCGCCTGAAGAACCTCCGCCGCCTTGGTGGTGTATTGGGTTTGCATGCCCGGGAGCAGGGCAAGCGCCGTACCAGCGGCCGGAATCGCCCCGAACGGGCCCGGAGGGCCTCCAGGCCGCTTCCTGACCCCGCCAACGCAGGCGTGTGCGTCAAATTGGCGCCCGATGGCGCCAAAACGGCAGTTCTCGGCGCTGGTTCAGGCGAAGTCCGTCCACAGGCGGCGATCGACCTCCGGGCACAGCCGGCAGGTCTCGGCCACGTCGCGCTCGAAGAGCTCGACGAGCCGCTCTCGCGCCGCCGCATCGGGCCCCGCGAGCTCGTGCTCTTCCTTGTTGATCGCCTCGCGCAGCCGCTCGGGCACGAACTTCGGATCGAGCCCGAGGAATTCGTAGGTGCGGGCGAGCTCGCGCTCAGGATCGAGGCGGCACTTTTCGTACTGCAGCACGAGCAAACGCTCGCGCGGCCAACGCCGTTGCACCGCACGCAGGCCATCGGCGCACAGGCAACTCGTCAGCGCCTCATCCCACAGCGAGTAATTGCGCTGCACGACCGCACGCTCGCCCTCGAGGCCGAGCCAGCGCATGCGGTGGCGCAGGAAGCGGTCGTAGGACGACACGAAGCGATCGATCGGGTTGCGGAGGAGCGCGATCAGCCGTGTTTCCGGGGCTGCGCGCCACAGGTGCTGCACGCTGAGCGGGTGGGTGAGGTACGCGAACGTCCCGTCGCCGCAGATCGAGCCCGGCGGCGCCGCGAAGGCCTCGCGATAGACCTCGACCTGCTCGTCGCTCGGCCCGTTCCAGCCGAAGTGCGAGAAGTAGTGCAGCTCCTTCTGGCCGAGCCGGTTGGGCACGACCTTGGGGTGGCGCTCGATCAACGACCACCACCAGGTCGAGCCCGCCCGCCCGCAGCCGACGGCGACGAAGTCCGGCGGCCCTGCGCGCCAGCCCTTGGGCAGCGGCGCGAAGTCCGAGCGCTCGAAGGGTCGCAGCATGCCCGGCAGCATCTTCGGGCTCTGCGGGGTGAGCGTCGCCGGGGGCAGGTTCGGGCGGACGAGGGCGGAGTTCTGCATGTTGGCCTGCGCGGTGAGGGAGCTGGGTGTCCTTGGATCGGCCGGTTGCCGCGGATCCGTGCGCGGGCGAGCGTTGCATTCCCTCCGGCGGCACTTTCGGGCCGCGCGCGGGTAGCTTGGCGCCCAATGAAGACGCCCGGAGTGAACACGCCCGACGAATACGTCGCCTCGATCGACGGCTGGCGGCTCGAGCTCGTCCGCAGCCTGCGCAAGACCGTGCGTGCGGCCGGTCCGTTCGAGGAGCAGCTCAAGTGGGGGCACCTCGTGTACTTCCACAACGGCCCCGCGCTCCTGATTCGCGCCGAACCAGAGCGTGTGCTCTACGGCTTCTGGCGCGGCCAGCAGTTCCTCGAGCTCGAGCCACGCCTCAAGCCCGGCGGCAAGTACGACATGGCGACGCTCGACCTGCGCGAAGGCGACTCACTCTCCGTCAAGGTCGCGAGCGCGCTCGCCAAGGCCGCCTACGAAACCAACGAGCGCCTCGGCGACCCCCGCTCCGCCGCTCCATCCGCCAAGCCGCGCCGCAAGAAGCCCAGCGCACCGAAGCCGGCCACGAAGCCTCCGCGCGCGAAGCCCAAGCCGCGCTGAAGAATTCGCATTCGTTGACATCGCGCGCGAGAGCACGGGTACTCCTTGGGCATGGACCCGTCCGAGGCTTGGGCTGACCCGCAGGCGCTGCTCGAGCGCAGCGCGTGGGCGCGGAGACTCGCGACCGGACTCGTGAACGACGCGGCGCTCGCCGACGACCTCGCACAGGACGCGCAGCTCGCGGCGCTCGGCCATCGGTTCGAAGACGAGCCCAGCCTGCGCAACTGGATGGTCACGGTGCTGCGCCGTCTCGCGGCGCGCTCCCGACGTTCCGACGCGCATCGGCGAGTCCGCGAGGAACGCAGCGCGCGCCCCGAACGTGTCGACGGCCCCGACGCGATCGTCGCGCGTGCGCAGCAGCACGAGCGACTGGTCCGGCTCGTGCTCGAGCTGGGCGAGCCGTACCGCTCGACGGTCCTGCTGCGGTACTTCGACGAGCTGAGTCCGGCGCGCATCGCGGACCTGCAAAAGCTCCCGCTCGCAACGGTCAAGACACGCCTCTCGCGCGCGCTGCAGCTATTGCGAGAGCGGCTCGACCACGATTGCAGCGGAAAACGCGCGGAGTGGCTGTCTGCGTTCGCGCCGCTGGTAGCGCCTCCAGCGTTCGTTTCCTTGCCCGCGTGGTTCGGAGTCACCCTAGTGAAACTGAAGTTCACCGTCGCCGCTGTCGTGCTCGTGCTGCTGGGCCTGTGCGTCTGGCGCTGGCAGGCCACGCCCGATCTCGAAACGCTCGCGAGTGCCACGAGTTCGGAGCGCGTGCAGCGTCCGCGGGACAAGGAAGTTCCTCCTGCGGGAGCGCACGCGGAATCGGCGCGTGTTTCGCCGACGGCCGAGCCCGAGGCCGTTCCGGCGAGTGAAGCGCGTGATCTCGAGCGTGTGCTCGGAGGCCGGGTCACCAACCGCGCGGGCGTCGGAATCCCGGGCGCAAGCGTGAGCGTGTGGCCGCGGGCGTCGTCGGAAATCGGCGGCGATCGTGAGCCCGCCGAGCAGACGCAGGTCGCACGGCTCACGACCGACGGCGAGGGGCGCTTCGAGGTCAAGCTCCAGCGTGGGCACGGGTACGAACTCCACGCTGCGGCGAAGGGGTACTCTCCGGCGGCGCAGTCGCAGTGTGCGCCCGGAGTTCCGCTCGAGATCGTCTTGCCGCAGCAGGCGTCGCTCTCGGGCCAGTTGCGTTTTCCCGATGGCGCTCCGGTGCGACGCGCGCGGCTCGAACTCACGCCGTTCCTGTATTTCGGAGACCTGAACCATCACTGGCTCGCGTCCAGCGACGAGAGTGGGCGTTACGAATTGCTCCCCGCGCCCGTCGGAGGTTGGCGCGTGACCGTCAAGCCGCTCGACGGGCTTCCGCTGAGCGGTGTCGTGACGATTGTCGAAGGCAGCGCGACGGTGCTCGATCTTGTGATCGAACGGGGCGGGCGCGCGGAAGGTGTCGTGCGGGACGGGCGCACGTTGCGGCCGATCGAAGGCGCGTGGGTCACCGACGACGAGTTTGGAGAGCGCGCGGTCCGCACCGACGCCGAGGGGCGATTTGCGTTGCCCGGGTTCGAACCCGGATCCGCACGCTGGAGCTCGCTCTACGCGCGCGCGAGCGGTTACGCCGACGGCGTCGTTCCCGACGTCAGGCTCGACGCCGGCGTGGCGCACGTGGAGTTCCTGCTGGAGAAGGGCCGCACGGCGCGCGGTAGTGTCGTCGATGCGAACGGAACGCCGCTCGCCGATGCACGGGTAGAGGTGCAGGCGCGAGGTGTGGACATCGTCCAGCGTTCGGTGCGCACCGGCCGCGACGGGCATTTTGAGCTGCCGCCGCTGCGCCTCGAGCTCGACGCGACCTTGCGCATCTCGAAGCCGGGATTTGGCACGCGGCTCTACGATCTGCCGCCAGCCGATGCGACCGGAGAGCGCTTCCAACTCGATCCCTTCCGGCTCGAGCCCGCCACGCTGCTCGTGGGGCGCGTCGTCGACGAACACGGCCGAGCGCTCGAAGGCTGGAGTGTGCAGGCGGCGGGTTGCAACGCCGACCGGACGCGCGACGGCGGGCTCGAGTTCGGCCACTGGGGCAGGCCGTGGGTCAGCGCGCTCACGCGCGGCGACGGTTCGTTCACGTTGGGCGACCTGTGCGCGGGTTCGTGGACGGTGTCGGTCACGCGCAAGGGCTTCGCGGGCGCAAACCTCGAACTGCCGCTGGAACTGGCGGACGGCGAGCGCCGTGAACTCGGCGAGCTCGTGCTCCGGGCCGATGGGACGATCGCCGGACGTGTGCTCGACGAACACGGCGTCCCGTTGTTCGCCGCCACGGTCGAGGTGTGTGCCCTGAACGATCCCAACTCGCGACTCACCTATACGTTCACCGACGCGGCCGGTCGCTTCGTGCTCGACGGCTTGCCGGACGTTCCGCTCACGCTGGCCGTGGGGCCCCAGCTCGCCGCACAGACCGCAGCACCGCAACTTGCGGTCCAGCGTTTCCGTGGCGTCAAGTCGGGTGAACGCGACGTCACGCTGCGCTTGCGGCCCTCGGGCCTCCTGCGCGGGCGGCTGGTGCTGGAAGACGGTTCGCCGTGCCAGAACGCCTGGGTGGGGATCTTCGAGGACGACGAGCCCCTCGACGGTTTCGGTGTGGGAGGCTCGCGGACCGACGAGCGCGGCGAGTTCGAGTTCCGCTTGCCGGTGGACGTCGGGTACACGCTGCGGGCCGTGAAATCGGACGGCGACAGCCGCTACTTGGGAACCTGGACTGGTCTCAACGTCGGAGCTGCGGCGCTGCAGCTCGTCGTGCGGCGCTCGAACTGACGTTCCGCGGAGTGCAGTCCGTCGTTTCTCGCGAGCGTCAAGTCAGCGCGGACGCTCGAGGTCGAGCAGCACGAACGTGTCGTCGGCGAGCTGGCTTCGGAGGATGACGTCGCCGTGCAGTTGCGAGGCGCGGATCTCGTCGGCTGTACCGAGCACGAGTGCGTCGGGGAGGGTCGCCAGGTTCGCGGAGAGTTGTTCCAGCGTCACCTGTTCGACGCAGCGATCGGCGTAGTAGGTGAGCACCTGCGTGTTGCCGCTCAGGAGGTAGAGGTGATGCTCGTGGGGAGCGCGTTCGCCGATTCGTTGCGCGATCAGCGCATCCTCGTAACGGGCCATGCGGGGATCCACGGCGGCGACGGAGGCGCCGAGCATCAGGGTCGCGAGCGCAAGCCCGGCGCCGAGGGCGGCGCGGTGCGCTTTCAAGGTCGTGTTGCGCAGCGAATCGATCGCAGCGCCGACGGCGACGATGGCGAGCAGAGCTCCGAGGCCGTCGGTCAGCGGGCGCGCACCGAAGGCGCTCGGGCGGAGCAGCAAGTACAGGAACAGCGCAGCCGCCGCGACGAACGCGAGGCCCGCATGCGCGCGCAGGACGTGGCGGGCCCATCGCGTCGCGCGCTCGCGCAGCGC
>JABWBL010000658.1 GCA_013360535.1 Planctomycetaceae bacterium | reverse complement strand
GAGGCCGACGCCGCGTCGACCGCCGCGCTCGTGCTGCACGCGCGCGGCAGCTCGCTCGAACGAGCGCGCCCGCACCACCAGACCTGGCTCGTCGAGGACGGTCGCGGTGACGCGCTCGTCTGCGGCGAAGCCTCATTGTTCCGTACTCTCCCCGAGCTCGCCCCGACGCACCGATGACCGCACCCGACCGCCGCCAAGTCCTCCACGCCACGGCCGGCAGCGCCGCCGCCCTGTTCCTCGCGCCGAGCTTCGAGCTCCTGCACCCGCGTTTCGCCGGAGCCCCGCTCACGCTCGCGGTGATCGGGGCCGGTCGTCAGGGCCGCGCGATCCTGGGCGAGCTCGCGACGATTCCTGAGGTCAGCGTCGTCGCCGTGTGCGACACCGATGACTCGCGCCTGCAGTCCGCGGTGCGCCGCGCGCAGGGCCTCAAGGGTTACGCGACGCACACCGAGCTGCTCGAGAAGGAGCCCGGCATCGCCGCGGTCGTGATCGCGACGCCGACGCACCTGCACAAGGACATCGCGCTGGCCTGCATCGCCGCCGGCAAGCACGTGTTCTGCGAAGCGCCGCTCGCGCACACCGTCGACGACACACGCGCGATCGTCGCGGCGGCCAAGGGCTCGTCGAAGACCTTCGCGGTCGGCTTCCAGAGCCGCGCGAACCCCGTGTATTCGCTGGCGCGCTCGTTCTTCAAGGCCGGCACGCTGCGCACGCTGTCGCACTTGCGCGCGCAGGACCACAAGAAGACCTCATGGCGCACGCCGGGTTCGACGCCCGAGCGCGATGCAGAGCTCAACTGGCACTTGAACGGCGCGCTCTCGCTCGGACTCGCCGGCGAGAAGGGCTCGCACCAGCTCGACGTCTTCCACCATTTCCTCGGGAAATTCCCCGTCTCCGTGCGCGGCGCGGGCGAGACGCGACTGTTCAACGACGGCCGCACGGTCGCTGACACGATCCTGCTCGAAGCGCGTTTCGAGGATGGCTTGCGCGCGAACTACTCGGCGACCCTGTGCAACTCCTACGAAGGTCGTTACGAGCTGATCGGCGGCGAGATGGCGCTGATCAAGCTTGGCTGGACGCACGGCTGGATGTTCAAGGAAGCCGACGCGCCGACGCAGGGTTGGGAGGTCTACGCCAACCGCCAGCAGTACCACAACGACTCCGGCATCACGCTGATCGCCGACGCGACCAAGCTGGCGGCGCAGGGCAAGCTCACCGAAGGCGTCGGGCTCCCCTACTCGTCGCTGTACTACTCGCTCGCCGATTTCGTGAAGGCCGCGAGCGAAGGCAAGGCGCCCGCCTGCGGAGCGTCGGAGGGCGGCCGCAGCACGGTGGTCGCGATCCATGCGGCGATGGCGGTGATGAAGAACACCGAGGTCCTGATCGATCCGGCGTTGATCGCCGAGCTGTGAGCGAGCACGTGAGCGAATTCAGCTTCAAGTTGCGCGAGCTCGGCTTCGGTGCGCGGGTCGGGCTCACCGGCGTCGTGCTCGCGTTCACGATCGGGCTGGGTGCATCGGCGATGCATCTGGTCGACCACCACCAGAACCGCGACGAGCAGCCGGGCGTGTCGCTCGAGGACCTCGAAGGCGCCTACCACGGCGTCGAGACGACCGCGCCGCTGAGAAGCGCACTCGAGCGCGGCCACCCGGAGACGCTCAAGGACAACGAGCGCCAGCTGCTGCTCAAGTGGCTCGCTTCGGGTCGCATCGTCGAGGACTACGACAACTTCGACCTCGGCGATTCCGCGCCCGAAGGCCTGCTGCGCGCGAGCTGCCTCGAGTGCCACTCGCGCAACGCGACCAAGGGCGACGGCATCGGCGCGAAGGTGCCGCTCGAGTACTTCGAGGACGTCAAGAAGCTCGCCTTCTCGAAATCGGTCGCGCCCGTGCCGATGCGCGTGCTGGTCGCGTCGACGCACGCACACGCCCTCGCGCTGGGAGCGATGAGCGCCGTGATCGGCCTGCTGCTGCTCGCCACGCGCTGGCCGGCGGCGCTGCGCAACG
>JABWBL010000657.1 GCA_013360535.1 Planctomycetaceae bacterium | reverse complement strand
CGGCGCGGTCGAGGCCTGCGCGGGCTCGCTGGCGCGTGCCGCGAGCTCCACTTGCGCGTCGCTCTCCGGCCGCAACGTCCAGTGGAAGAGCGGCGTCTCCATGCTCGCGCCGACTTGCACCAGCGAAGTGACCAGCGCGCCGAACATCGCGAACTTCCAGATGCGCTCGCGCAGCGCGAGCGAACGGGCGAAGCGCGGGGCGATCAGGCACGCCAATCCGAGCAACAGCGTGCTGTGGATCGCGTAGGTGAGCAGGAACGCGAGGCCCTCGAGCGCGAGCTCCTGCTCGTCACCCAGGCGCGAGAGCAGGTCACGCGCGTCCATCGGACTTGCCTCCCTTGCGCCGCGACTCGATCAGCTTCTGCAGCCGAGCGAGCTCGTCGCGATCGATTTCCTGTTCCGTGATCAGGTGCGACACGAGCGCCGCGACGTCGCCGTCGAACAGGCGCTCGGTGAGGTCCTCGACCATCGTGCGGCGCACGTCCTGCTCGACGACCGACGGCACGTAGATGAAGAATCGGCCCTCGGAGCGGTGCGTGACGACGCCCTTGCGCTCCATCTTGGTCAGCATCGTCGCGATCGTCGTCAACGCGCGGCGGTGCTCGGGCGGAAGCGCCTCGTGGATCTGCGCGACCGTGCCTTCGCCGAGGGTCCAGAGCACGCGCATGATCGCGTGCTGCAGCTCGCCGAGGTGGTGGATGCGGTCCTTGTCCTTCATGGTGGCGTGCGCGGGTTCGGTGGGGGAACGTCGTTCGACTACCGAGGTAGTAACCGGAGGTTGCAGGCGCCGCCAGAGGGTGCGCCGGAATTCCTGTTGGCGTTGTGTAGGGCGAGCTCAGCGCACGCGCAGCAGCGGCGTGAAGTAGCGGTAGTAGACCTCGAGCGACAGCACGCACATCGCCGTCGAGTACACGCGATCGCGCTCGTCGTCGCCGGCGTAGCGCGCGTACACGTCGAGCGGCGCCCACGAGCCATCGGCGGCCTGCGCGGGCGGCAGGCTCTCCTTCAGCGCGACGTTCCAGCGCTCCCACGCGTCGCCGCCGCAGCGCAGCAGCGCGAGGCTGCCGTAGTACCAGAAGTACAGGTTCCCGGCGGCGCGCTCGACGAAGGCCTGCTCGCCTTCCCAGCGGTAGGCCTCGGGCGCACAGGCACCGATGAAGCCGACCGCCTCGCGCCACTGGCCGCTCTTGAGGTCTTCGCCGAGCAGCGAGAGCGCGAACAAGGCCGCCGGAGTCGAGCCGGGCAACGTCGCGTAGCCCGAACGCAGCCGCGCGGGATCGTGGCTGTAGCGGAAGCGGCCCAGCTCCGCATCCCACGCGCCGCGCAGGAACGTGAGGGCCTGCTCGAAAGCTTCGTCGGGCACGGCAATTCCGCCCAGCCGCGCCGACTCGAGCGCCATCACCTGCCAGGCGGTGATCGAGGCGCGCGGCCAGCCGTCGAAAACCGCGCCGTCGGCATAGAAGTAGCTCCAGCCGCCGACGTTGCGCCGGTCGCCGCGCGTGAACTGTTCTGCGAGGATCCGCTCGACGGCGCGTTCGATCGGCTCGCGCAGCGTGGGGTCGCGCGTGAGCGCGAAACACTCGGCGAGCGCGTAGGTCGCGATGCCGTGGCCGTAGGCTTCGCTGTCGCCGAAGTGACCGTTCGCAGGATCCTGCTGCGAGACGAGCCAGCGCACCGCACGCTCCGCGACGGCCGCGTGTTCGGTCGTGCCGCCCGGCACATGGCCCGCGCCGAGGAACGCGAGCAGCGCGAGGCCGGACTTGCCGACGCGCACGTCACGGTACTTCTCGTTGCGATCGTCGAGCGCGCCCCACGAACCGTCGCGGCGCTGGCGCGAGGCGAGGTAGCGCAGGCCGTTCGCGACGGCACGTTCGGTCTCCTGCGAGCCGCCGTGCTCACGCAACGCGATCTCCTTCTCGGCGCCGAAACGCGAGCGGTAGGGAGTGTCGTCGAGCTTGCGCGGCGAGCGCGGAAGGTCGTCGGCCGCCGGCTGCGGGGCGGCGGCGAG
>JABWBL010000064.1 GCA_013360535.1 Planctomycetaceae bacterium | reverse complement strand
CGTGCTCGGGCGTGAGCTCGCCCGTGGTGGCGACCTGCAGGCGCTCGTCCGCGTCGACCGGATCGATCGAGACGATGCTCGCGCCGCCACCGCGCTTGAGGGCGCCGGCGCGCGCGCGTTCGTGCGACAGGTGGTGCGAGAGCGCCGCGAGCAGGAAGGAGCGGAAGCGGCCGCGGTCCGCCGAGAGCTCGCCGAAGTTGCGCTTTTCCACGAGCTCCGCGAAGAATCCTTGCACCGTGTCGGCTGCCGCGTGCGAGTCGAGGCCGCGGCGGCGCAGGAACGCGTACAGGGGCGTCCAGTACAGCTCGCACAGCTCCGTCAGCGCGGCCCGCGCCCGCGGCGGGTCGGGTTGCGTCAGCGACGCGACGAGGCTCCAGCGTGTCGTGAGGAACTGCGCTCGGCCGCTGCTGGCGTCGTGGGACGAGCTCATCGGGAGCGCTACAGGCGCGCGTGGCGCTTGTTGCCGAACTGCAGGGCGTCGATGCGCCGTCCGGCGCGGGAGAGCCGCGCGACTTCCTGTCCATCGCCGAACTGCAGGTACACGAGGGGGCCGACGACCATGTACGTGCCGCGCGCGATCGACTCGCCGCCCACGGAGCCGTCGAGGCCGAAGGAACCGCTGGTCATCGTGCGGCGCGACACGCTGCCGTCGCCGCCGAACTCGTACACGGTGTGGATCGAGCCGCCGCCGCCGAAGTCCGTGCTGGCCGCGAATTCCAGCCCGGAAAGCTCGGCTTCGGCGTCGCGATCGCGCACGGGCGCCTTCGGCTCGACGCTGGCGAGGATGCGCCGCGCACCGGGCAGGAAGCGCTTCGAGCTCGCGTCGACGACGAGCGCGACGACGGCGAAGTAGTACTCGCGCTGCACGATCGCGCCGACCCACAGCGTCACCGCCTGTCCTCCGGCGTCGCCGCGCCACAGCTGCTCGGCGCCCGCGAGGTCCTTGACGCCGATGCGCGTCGGCACCGCGGAGGCACGCTCGAGGCGCACGCCCAGCTCGGAGAAGCCGGAGATCAGCTGGCTCTCCTTCGCGCCCAGGATCGACTCGATCGTCTGGCCGCGCTCGTCCTCGGCGAGCTCGCCGAAGCTGACGAGGATCACGGCGTCGAGCGTGTCGCCTTCCTTGAGCCCGGGGTTGATCGCGATCGCCTGCGGCTGCTCCTCGGCGCTCCATCCGGCCGGCATCTGGAACGTGAAGAAGCCGTCGGACTGGCGGAAGGTCTGGAGCTTGCCCTCGTGCAGGTCCGCGAGCGGTGTGGGCGCGACGATCTCGGTCGGTGCGCCGCGAACCTCGGCGGAAGCTGGCGTCGACGTCTCCGCGGCGTCGCTCGTCGGGTTGGCCGTTCGTGCGTCCGGTGTCGGCACGGGGTTTCCTGCGGGGGCCTCGCTGCAGGCGGCGAGAGCGAGGAGCAGCGGGGCGAGCGGAAGGCGATTCATGCGAGCGCAGAGGATAGCGGGCGCGAAGCCGCCGTGGCTGGTCCTCGCGCCGCGAGCGCCGTACCGTGCGAGCGATGGAAACCAGCCGCGCCGGCTCCCGCCGCGAGACCTTGCTGCTCGCCTCGCTCGCGCTCTTCACGGGCTTCTTCGTCGCCGCGAACTTCCTCGGCAACAAGCTGTGGGAGTTCACGCTGTTCGGGCTGGCACCGAAGCACCTCGGGCTCGAGGGCGAGACGTTCGTCGCGACCGCGGGCATCCTCGCCTTCCCGCTGACGTTCGTGCTGACCGACATCGTCAACGAGTACTTCGGACGGCGCATCGTGCGCTCGTTCACGTGGCTCGCGATCGCGGTCAACCTCGTGCTGCAGCCGGTCGTCGTCGCGTCGGCGAAGGCGCGGACCGTGAGCTTCACTCCCGGACTCGACTCCGAGACGGCGCACCGCGCCTACGAGATCGCTTTCGGCGCGACGTGGACGATCACCGTCGCGAGCCTGGTCGCCTTCGCGTTCGCGCAGTTCGTCGATGTCGCGGTGTTCTCGTGGCTGCGCCGGAAGACGGGCGGAAAGATGATCTGGCTGCGCGCGCAAGGCAGCACGGTCGTGAGCCAGCTGCTCGACACGCTGGTCGTGATCTACCTCGCGTTCTACGTGCTGCCGGCGCTCGCGGGAGATCCGCACATGGAGGCGGGAGCCGCGGGCCGCATCGCGCTCACCAATTACGTGTACAAGTTCGCGCTCGCGGTCGTGATGACGCCGCTCCTGTACTTCGTGCGCGGGCTGGTGGTGGCGTGGCTCGGCAAGGAAGAGGCCGCGCAGCTCGCGAGCGAGGCGCACCCCGAAGATCCGCAGTAGCGCGGTATCTTCTTCCCGATGTCGAGCCCGACGAGCGAGGGAGCGAAGCGCGACGCGTGGGGATGGAAGGCGCGTGCGCTGGTTGCCGCGTTCGCGTTCCTCGCGTACTGGCCCGCGTTCGGCGGCGACTACGTGCTCGATGGCGCGATCGTCGTCCGCGACAACCCTCTGCTCGAGCCGTTCGAGCCGCTGCGCATCGCAGGGCTCGACTGGTGGGAAGGCACGGGACGGCCGGGCGGCTTGTACCGGCCGATTCCGCTGGTCTTGCTCGCGGCGTTGAAGGCGCTCGGGCCCGGAGCGATCGCGTTCGTCAACGTCACGCTGCTCGGGCTGCTCGCGATGCTGCGTTTCGAGCTGCTCAGGAAGTTGCTCGCGGGCGCCAGCAAGGCGGAGACGATCGCGGCCTGTGCGGCCGTGTTTGCGGCCGTGCACCCGATCCATGCCGAGCTCGCGGGGGGGCAGGTCGGGCTCGCGGACAATCTCGCGAACGTGGTGTCGACGGCGGCGGCGCTCGTTCTCGCGGGGCGACAGACGATTGGGAAGCTCGGTGCAGCGGCCGTGCTCGCAGCGTTGGCGGTACTCTCGAAGGAGTCGGGAGTGCTCGTCGTGCCGCTCGCGCTGCTGTTCGAGCTTCTGCGCGAGACGCAGGAGGAGCGTGGGAAGCGCATGTTGTGCGCGGGTCTGGCGACGGCGACGGGAATTGCGCTCGCGCTCGCGCTCCGGCTCGCGGCGATCGGAACGCTGGCGAGCGCGGATGACCCCGTTCACGCGGGATTTCCGTTGATGGCGCGGCTCGCGTCGGCCTTCGCGGCCTTCTCGAGCTGGTCCCTCAGGATCCTTGTCGCGCCGTGGAAGCAGCTCGCGGTCGTCGGCTTTCAGGACGTGCCGCCGGCTGAGAGTTTCGCGGACCCGCGCGCGCTGGCGGGTTTCGCAACGTTTCTCGCGCTCGGCGCCGGTGCGCTGTTCGCATGGAAACGCGGCTCGCGCGCCGTCGCGTTCGGGCTCGCGTGGTTTCTCGTCGCGTGGTTTCCGACCTCGAACGTGCTCGTTCCGACGGGAGCGATCGCCGCGTCGCGGTTCCTCGCGCCGGGGCTGATCGGGCTCACGTTCGTGATGGCGCTCGGGATCGGTCGGGCGTGGGAACGTGGAATCCTCGGGCGCGCGCTGTCCATCGCGCTGGCGATCGCCTGCGGGCCGGTGCTCGCGCTCGTCGCGTGGAGCGAGACCGCCAAGTGGAAGGACGCGCGCGCGCTGCTCGAGTCGCAGGCCGCGCGCGCTCCTCAGTCGGCCTACGAGCTGCTCGACCTCGCGCGTGAGCTCGAGAACGAGGCGCCGGGACGTGCGCTCGAGCTGTACGAACGTGCGCTCGCGACGCCGGAAGTGCACGTGCCGGGCACGAACGTGCCGCCCGAGGACTTGCTGGAGAGCTACGCGCAGGCGGCGCTCGCTGCCGGCGGCGTCTCGGAACGTGTCGGCGACGGTGCGAAGGCCCGCGAGCGGTACCGCGCGGCGATCGAGTTCGCGAAACGGGGCGAGACGGCCGCGAGCGTGCTGCCGTTCCGCGAGGACTGGAAGCGCCAGCGCCTCGTGGCGCTCGAAAAGCTCGCCGGGATCGAGCTGCGCGACATGCGCGACTCCGTGGGAGCGGAGCGCGCCGCGGCGCTCGAGCGCATCGGCGCGAGCCTCGATGCCGCCGAGGCGATCGGCGTGCGTTCAGCGGAGCTCGTGCGCCTGCGTGCGGTGTGGTTCGATCGTCAGGGCGACTCCGCCGGCCGTCGCCGTGTCATCGAGAGCGCGTGGAACACCGACGCTTCCGATCCGCTCGTGCGCATCCTGTGGGCGAGCGAGCTGCGCCAGTCCGGCCGCGTGTCCGAGGCGCTCACGCTCGAGCTCGACGTGCTCGAACAGCAGTTCGACGCCTACGACCGCTCGCGCGCGCTCGCCATCGCGCGCGAAGCCGCCACGGGCGCCGACGCCGCTCTCGCCGCGCGAGGTCGCGCTCTCCTGCAGCGCCTCGCGCAGCCTGCGCGCCCTGACGACGTCTCCGCCGAGGCCGATCGCCTGCTGCGGTCGCTCGCTCCGGCGCGGTAGCGAGCCTCCTGTGGAGCCGGAAGAACGCCGTGTTCGGCTCGCCTAGCGCTGTTCCTAGGGGCAAACCATGACGCGCAACGCGTCGCTCAGCCCGAAGTTGTTCGGCGGCGCATAACCGTTGTCGCGCGACCACCACTGGAAGAAGAGCAGCTGGCCCGCGAGGAAGCCGTTCGAAGCGAGGATCGAGTCGTCGAAGGCCTGCGCGTAGGAGCCGGAGCAGTCGTTGCCGCTGGGGGAACCGCCCGAGGATTGGACGGGCATGCGGCGGAGCGGGGCGCCGACGCAACGCACGCCAGCGCCGAGCGGAGCGAACGTGGGGCTCGTGCCCCACATCAGGAGGCCTTGGCGGTTGTTGAGGACGTTCGTGGCGCGCACGACGAAGTCGTCGGGGGCGCCGAGCGTCGCCGCGCCCGTGGCGGAGATCACAGGCAAGCAACCTTGGCTGTTCTGCAGCGCGATGCAGTAGCGCGTTCCGAGGCAGTCGCACTCGTCGGGGTTGCCGTTGAGGTCGCTGTCGACGCTCGTGCCGGTGATCAGGTCGCAGGCGTCGTCCGTGCCGTTGCCGTTGCAGTCGATCGGCGTGCGGTAGTGGATGCGCAGCAGGTTGGCGCCAGTTACGGGCGCCGCTCCACCTTCGTCGGCGTACAGGTCGGTGAAGTAGAGCCCGTCGGGACCGGCTTCGAGGCCGCAGGCGGTCGCGCGGCGATAGCCGGAGTACTCGACGAAGGGCAGCGGCCCGGCGACGAGCGCACCGTTGGCGTCGAGGATCCACTCGGTGATGCGCTTGCCCTGCGTGTTCTGGCCGTTGGCGTAGGTCGGGCCGGATTCGGTCACGAACGCATGGCCCCACTTCGACGCTGGGAAGCCGGAGCCGCCGAAGGTCTCGGGCTGGATGAAGGCGAGGTTCACCGGGCCGGCGGCGGGGCTCCAGTTGTGCAGCGCGAAGTTCTGCATCGACGCGTCGCTGCCGTCCCACAGGTAGTTGCGGCCCATCACGATCTTCGCGAAGCGGTCGACGCTCGGGCCGTTCTCGACCATGTACTGCGAGTTGTCGGCGGCGCGCCACTCGCCGCCGAAGGGGTTGCGCACGCCCCAGGCGTACACGTAGTCACGCGACGTGATGCCGTCGAGCGCGTTGTAGTACGGATTGGACGCGACGGGCGTGCCGTCGAGGTTGAGGCGCAGGATCTTGCCGCGGAACGAGTTGAGGTTCTGCGCGGTCGCCGCGTCGAAGCCGTCGCCCATGTGGCACAGCAGCGTGCCGTCGGGGAGCAGCGTCAGGTTCGAGATCTGGTGCGACTGGCCCTGCACCTCGCCGGGCATGTCGAGGATCGTCGTCGCGGTCGCCATGGTGCGCCCGCCGTCGTTGCTCGAGAAGCGCACGAGCTTGGGGTTGTGGTTCTGCGGCGAGACGACCGGGGCGTAGAGCATCGCGACGATCAGGTCGCCGCTCGTGGGGTCGACGACGAGGCCGGTGACACCCTGCTCGCCGGAGCCGGGGAACGCGCCCGTCGGCGGGAAGTTGAGCAGGCCCGTCGCGTACTCGATCACCGTGCGGTTGCGCAGCACGGTCTTCACGCGGCCGTAGAGCTCGGTCACGTACAGGAACGGCGCGGTCGCCGGGCCTTGCGGGCTGGCGCCGGGGACGAAGGCGATGTTGATCGGCAGCTGGAAGCCGCTCGCGAACACTTCGACCTCGTAGCCGGGCTGGCGCGCGCTCCACGGCGGGCTGGGCGAGCGCGCGAGCTGGTTGAACACGGGCTGGGATTGCGCGCTCGAGGCGAGGAATGTCGCTCCGCTCGCGGCGACCCACCACTGCGCGCTCGCACCGGCGGCGAGCGAGAAGGCCGGGAGGAAGATGCGGTGCTCGTCGCAGTGCGCGTCGTGCAGCGTGAGCTCGGTGGCCGGCAGCGAGAGCCCCGAGGATCCAGCGACGACACGCAGGCGCACGTCGGCGTGGCTCGCGAGCTCGGGATGGTCGATGCGCAGGTTCGAGAGCCCGTCGGCGCCGACGAGCTCGTACAGCAGGTTGCCCGCGGCGGCTTCGAGCGACAGGCGCGAGGGTTGTGTGGCGAACGGGAAGATCGCGGGGGAACCGGAGCTCGAGATGCGCCACGCGGGCGGCGGCGTCTGGGCGATGTCCTCGAGTTCGAGCGCGAAGGTCTGCGTGGCGGCGCCCGTGGAGAACGTGCGCTGCGTCCACGCGCTCCAGCGCGTCAGCGGATCGCCGCTGTCGTCGGAGTGGCGCACGCGCAGCACGTAGTTCGTCGACGGCAGGAGATCCGAGCGGCCGGCGTGCGAGTTCTCGAACGCGCCGTCGCCCAAGTGCGTGTGCAGGCGCTCGACCCCTTGGATGCAGAGCGTCGACCACACGCGCTGCGACGGGCTCGCGAGCCAGATCTCCCAGTCCGTGCAGAAGTGCTGGTCGCCCGCGTCGGGATCGGCAAACGGCGCCGTTTCCATGTGCACGTCGGCGGCGTTGAGGATCGCGCCGTTGGCGACGGGCTCGGTGATCGTCGGCGGGAACGGCGGCTGGTTGCCGCCGGTCGCGGGTGTCTCGTCGAAGGTCCAGTCGAGTACGTCGTGCGCTTCCGCGAGGCCACCGGTCGCGCCCGTGAAGCCGACCCAGGCCTTGCCGTTGTCGAGCGTGAGCAGCGTGTCGAGCTGCAGCGGCGCGCTCGCGACAGGCAGCACCAGATTGTCGACGAAGATCGAGAGTGTGCCCGCGGCGTAGCGCACGCGCGCGACGTGCACGGCGCCGTCGGCGAAGTCGGCCACGCTGGTCGAGCTCACGATCGAGACGCTCTCGGCCACGCTGTTCGGGCCGGGGCCGCCCGTGTGCACGCTGATGTGCACTCCGGCGGGGTCGTTCACGTTCGCGACCGAGCACGAGCCGTTCGAGTACGTGTCGAACTCGACCGCGAGGCTGTTGACCAGCCCGTGGTAGCCGAGCTCGCACCCCGCGCCACCCAGCGGCGAGGCGGTGCCATTCTGCAGCACGAACGCGAAGCCGTCGGCTCCCGCTCCGGCGCCGAGCTGGAAGCGGAACGTCGTCTCGAAGCCCGTGGCGACCGACTGTTTCGTGTTGGCCCACGCTCCCCCGGCGAGGTTGCCAGTCGCGGGCACGAGCCGCAGCACGTTGCCCACACGCACCGCCGAGCCAACCAGCGTCAGCCCGTTCGTGCTGGCGAAGTCGGGGAAGTCGAGGTCGGCGCGGGCGGCGGCCCCCAGTGTGGCGACGGCGAGAACGAGCGGAATCGAACGGGCAGGGAGCGCGCGGTGCATCGCACAAGGCTACGCGGAAGTCGCGCCACCGCCAGCCAGAGCGGCCCGCAGAAGCCGGCGCGGGAGGCCGCGGCGTGTGCCGGGCCTCCCGCTTCTCTCCGGTGGCCCCGCCTCTGCGTGGGGCCGGCTCTCTCGCGCCGTCGCCGGGACGAGCGCTCGAATGCTCAGCGCTTTACGAGCTGTCAATCGACCTTCGCGCGGATCTCGTGGCACTCGATCACGTTCGCGGTCGACGTGCCGAGGCCGTAGACGCGCACCTCGAGCGACTCGCCGACCTGCAGCCCGTTGAAGAGCGCGTAGAGCTCGGTCGCGTTCGCGGCCTCGTCGTCGAAGACGCAGCCGGTCGCGAAGTCGACGTTGCAGTTGCCGAGCGTCACGTTGGTCGCGAACGGGTCGTCGAGGTCGGTCATCGTGACGTCGATCGAGCCCTGCTGCGGGTAGACGGCCGTGACGAAGCCGCGCAGGCGGCCAGCGTGCAGCTTGACGCTCCTGGCGGCGATCGTCGGGCCGTTCGACGGACCGCTGATCGTGCCCTTGACCTCGACCTTGATGCCGGCGACGAGCTGGCTCACCAGCAGGTCGGGCTTGCCGTCCGTGTCGAGGTACAGGCGTCCGTTGTTGGCGAGGTCGACCGTGATGTCGGTGTTGCTCGAGCTGACCGAGCCGCCGATCGCGGGGTCGCTCGACGAAAGCCGCATCGTGAAGCTCGCCGGCAGGCCCGCGATCGAGGTGATGCGACCCTCGAACTCAGGGTAGCCGTCGATCTCGATGTGGATCGCGCGGAACGGCTCGGCCGTGAAGGTCGCGAACTTGCACTTCACGCGCTGGCCGTCGGCGAGCGAGGCCTCGGAGGTCGGCGTGTGCTCCTCGAGCACGATCGGCGTTGTCGCGTCGTCGTAGTCAACGGCGATCGAGATCGGGTTGGAGAGCAGTGCGAGCACCGGCGAGGCGATGCTCGAGCCCTTCTCGATCTCGACGATCACGAGGTCGAACGTGTTCGTCGTCGTGTTGAGCGCCGCGATGCGGCCCTCGATCTTGACCGAGTAGGACTGCGCGCCGTCCTCGATCTCGACGCGGCTGGCGACGACCGCGCCACCGATCAGGTCGCCGTGGACCTCGACGAAGGTCGTGTTGGGCACGAGCGCCGTGAAGAACGCGTTCGTGCTGGGGAACGCGAGTCCGTCGTCGTCGAGCAGCAGTGCCGCCTGCGCGAGCGAGACGTTGATCTCGCCGAGCGGGATCAGGCGGTCGCCGTCGGCGAAGGCGTCGATCACGAATTCGCTCGTGGTCTTCGAGCGCACGGTGCCGCGGATCTCGTCGATGCCGACCGTCGCACCGGCACCGCTCGCCAGACGCGCCGCGCCCTGCGGATCGAAGGCGAGCGGCGGAGCCGAGACCGAGCCCGAGAGCGACTCGGCGAGGTTGATGTCGAGCAGCACCTGGCTGTAGGAGCCCGCGGAGATCGCGACGGGCGCCGGGAAGCGGATGTCGAAGCTGGTGGAGGCGTGCGTGACGCCGACGATCGCGCCCGAGAGGTCGCGAGCGACCGTCGACGAGGCGTCGATCGTCGCGCGCACGCCGCGGTAGGTGCCCGTCGGCAGGTTGATGCGGCTCGCCCAGCGCGGCGCGACTCCGGCGCCGATCAGGTCGACCGTGAGGTCCTCGTCGAGCACGTCCGTGCCCGGGGTGCCGGTGGCGTCGTCGATCAGCTGCAGCGCCTGCACCTTGACCTGGAACGAGAGCAGCTCGTCGACGGCTGCGTCGGTGATCAACAGGTCCGTGGAGGCGGTCGCGCTCCCGCCGCCTCCTCCGCCGCCGCCACCGCAGGCGGGAGCGAAGAGGGCCGCGAGGGCCAAGAACGATGTAACAATCGTGGAACGGTTCAGCATGGGCCTGACTTCCTATCTGTCCGTGGGTTCAAACCTTGGCCGCTACGACGCGCGTAGGCCAGCTCCGGTGCCCCGAACTTTCGATATTTCTACTGGCTGGAAGATGGCTGACCGTCCGCTCGGTCCGGATTCTGGCGGAGTGGAGCCTCTCAATCGCCGTTGGTAGCTCGCTACTATTCATCTTGACATGTCGAGATGTATGAACGAGGATCCCGCCGTGTTCCCGCCTCCCACCGAACGCTATTCGATCGACCAGCTCGAGGGCCTCACCGGCGTCCCGGTGCGGACCATCCGCAGCTACATCGCGCGCAAGCTCCTCCCCGAGCCGCTCGGGCGCTCGCGGGCCGCCGGTTACGGCCCCGAGCACCTCGAGAACCTCCGCTTCCTGCAGGCGGTGCGGAGCGCAGTGCCCTACGAGCTGCCGCTCGCACTGCTCCGACGGCTCATCGAGACGCTGCCGCGCGAGCAGATCGCCCGCATCGCGCGCGGCGAGGAAGCGGTGCACGCCGAGTACCTCGTCGACGTCGATCCGGCGCTGCTGCGCCGGCGCAAGCGCAGCGAGGAGGAGTTCGACGCGAGCGCGCCCAGCTCCACTCCGCGCGAGGCCGCGCTCCAACCCGCGACCCCGCGGCGCTTCGTCGCGTCGTCCGCCCCGCCAGAACCGGAGCGGGACCTGTGGACCGAGCTCGAGGTCACCGAAGACCTGCGCCTCTCGATCCGTGGCTCCACGGAACAGTCCCGCGCCACCCTGCAACGCCTCGCGCGCCAGCTGCGCGCCTGGCTCGCTTCCGAACGCGATCGCTGAACCGCGACGCGCCTCGAAGTCGCTGACGACGCCGGAGCCCGCTCCGGTCGCCCCCGAAATCTTCCGTCGCACTCCGGGTGCGGGCGCCCGCGGTCTGCCCGCTTCCGGCGAGTTCCAACTCCGCCCGCACCGACCGCAAGGAATCCGCTCCCATGACTTCCACTCCGCTTCGCTGGAACCTTCGCCTCGACCGTTCGACTCTCCCGCCGCAGGGCGGGCGCATCCACCTGATCGCCGAACTGAGCGCCGTCGTGCCAGAGGCTTCTCCCGAGCGCCTGCCGCTCGATCTCGCGCTCGTGCTCGACGTGTCGGGCTCGATGGCTGGGGAGAAGCTGCGCGCCGTGCAGCGTTCGGTCACCGCGCTCCTGCAGCGGTTGCGCGCGAGCGATCGTGTGACGCTCGTCAGCTTCGCCGAGGACGTGCGCGTGCACGCCGAGCGTTTGTCGCCGGTGGGTGAGGAGGGCCGGCACCTGCAGCGCGAAGTCGAGCGTCTGTCCACGCGTGGCAGCACGAACCTCGTCGCCGGTTGGCTCGCGGCGGTGGGCCTGTGCGGCGCGACGCGGGAGGCGGAGCGCAGGAGCGCGCTGGTCGTGCTCTCCGACGGTCAGGCGAACGTCGGTGTCGTCACGTCCGGCGAGATTGCGGCGCTGTGCTCTCGACCGGAGATCGCGAGCCTCGCGACGACCTGCATCGGCGTCGGCGCCGACTACTCGACGCTGCAGCTCGGGCCGATCTCCGATGGCACCGGGGGCCGCTTCCACCACGCGTCGAGCGCCGAGGAAATCCTCGTGGTGCTCGCGGGCGAGCTCGACGAGCTCGAGCAGAGCGCGCTGCACGACGTCGAGCTCGGCCTCGACGGCCCGCGTGAGCTCGTCGTCGACGCGCTCGCTTCCGGTCGTGTGCAGCGCATCGGAACGTTGTGGCGCGTCTCGCTGGGGACGGTCGTCGCGGGCGTGCCACGCCAGCTCGTCCTCGGGCTCGAGTTGCCGGCGCGCCTGCCCGGCTCCAGCGACGAGCTCGCCTTCGCGCTCACCGGCGTGCGCGCGAGCGACGGCA
>JABWBL010000656.1 GCA_013360535.1 Planctomycetaceae bacterium | reverse complement strand
CGGTGAAGCCGAGGTGGACGTACTCGAGCTTCTCGCGCACCCACTCCTCGCCGTGCGCGAGCAGGTCGAGCACGAGCAGCGAGCCACCGGGCACGAGCACGCGCGCGGCCTCGGCGAGCGCGCGCGCCGGATCGTTGGCGTGGTGCAGCGCCTGGCTGAGCACGACGACGTCGTGGGACGCGTCGGAGAGCGGCAGGTCCTCGATGTCCGCCTCGACGGTCGTGATGTTCGCCAGTCCCTGCTGCTTCGCGCGCGCCGACAGCGCCGCGAGCATCTGCGGCGAGATGTCGACCGCCGTCACCGACTCGGCCGTCTCCGCGAGCAGCAGCGTGAGCAACCCGTCGCCGATGCCGAGGTCCGCGTAACGTCCGCGCGGGCACAACCGCGCGAGCCCGCGCGCGAGACCTTCCCAAGTGCGGCCGGGGAGGAGCTGCTCGCCGAAGCTTGCCGCCACGCGATCGAAGTACGTGCGCTTCTGCGCGCGCCGCGCCTCGCGCAGCACCTCGAGGCCGGCGAGGTCCGCCGCGAACTCGGGGCTGTCGTCGTTGTCGCGCAGCACCTGATCGAGGATCGCCGCCGCCGGACCGGGCGCGATCGAGTACAGCGCGCGCCGTCCCTCGCGCCGGTCGTTCACCAGCCCGACTTCCTTGAGCAGGTTCAAGTGCGTCGAGACCCGGCTCTGCCCCATGTTGAGCACCTCCATCAGGTCGGTGCCCGAGAGCTCCTCCTGCGCGAGCAGGTGGAGGATCCGCAGGCGGGTGTCGTCGGCGAGGGCCTTGAGCAGACGCGAGGTTCCGGTGAGACCTATCATGGAATCAAGATTAGTTGATATGTCTATCGGCGCAAGCCCGTCGACAACCTTGGGGCGGACTCGCGGGGCCGGACCGGGACTGGGCCAGCGCTCAGGGAAGGCTCTCCCGCCCCCCGGCGGGAACCCGAGGATTGTTTTCAGACAGGCCTCCGGCGGCTCCGAAGCAGGCAAGGCTCGCCACCCCGCCCCCCCCGGGGTCCCCCTCCATGAGCGCCCCTAGCCACCTACCCCTGCGTCCCCTGTGTCTCGTCGTCGTCGACGGAGCTCTCGTCCTGCCGGCCTCGGGCCGCGAGAGCCCGGAGAGCGCCTGGATCGACGTCGACGTGCCTTCCCTCGAGGAAGCTTGCCAGATCGCCGCCGCCAACGACGGCGCGCTCGTGATCGCGAACTGGCGCGCTCCGCTCGCCCAGGAGGAACTCCTCGCGTTGCGCTCGGTCCGCTTCGCGGCCGTCGTCGCGGCCGGGGACGTGCGTTCGACACTCGAGGCCCACGAGGCGGGCGCGGTGCGGGTGCTCGAGGCCGGACGCTCGCCGGAGCTGCTCGCGCTGCAGCTCGAGGAGCTCGTCGGCGCCGCCCGCAACGAGGATGAGCTCAGCCGGGCGCGCATGCAGATCGAGATGCTGCAGGCCCGCAGCGCCGGCGGTTTCTGGGAGATCGCGCCGAGCTCGGGCTCGGTGTGGTGCTCTCCGGCGGCCGCGGAACTGCTCACCAGCGGCGAAGCGACCAGCGGTGAGCCGCTCGAAGCGTGGCTGCGGCGTTTTCCGTCCGAGAGCCGCTCGCGCTTCGAGGCCTGGATCCGATTGCTGCTCGACGGCGGCGTCGCGCCGAGCTTCGAACACACGCTGATCGACTCCCACGGTGTCCCGCGGCGCGTGCGCCACACCGGCCGCGCCTCGCTCGACGCCCAAGGGCGCTGCCATCGCCTGACGACGCTCGTCGAGGAAGTCGTCGCGCGTTCGGTCAACGGCGACCTGCGCGCCACGGGCTTCCGGAATTCACCCGACTCGCGCCTGTTCCTGCACCTCGTCGAGCGCGCGATCCGCGAGGCCGGCCGCGCCGAGCGGCACGTCGCGGTGCTGCACATCGACGTCCATCGCATTCGCGCCATGACCGCCAACGCGCTCTCCAACGACGCCGCCGAGCTGCTGCTCGCGAGCGTGGCCGCGCGGGTGCGCGAAGGCGTGCGCTCGGGCGACCCG
>JABWBL010000655.1 GCA_013360535.1 Planctomycetaceae bacterium | reverse complement strand
CTCTCGAAAGGTTCGTCCGCGATGGCGACCTTCGCGCCCGCGAGCAGCGCGCGCGAGGCGAACTCGACCGCCGCGTCGTCCTCGCCGTCGACGAGCCAGCCGTAGGGCTTCGCGCTCGAGCTCGCGACCTGTCCCGTGCGCGCGGGCGGCAGCTGCAGCTTCGATTCCCCGGCATTTCCGACGGTTTTTGCCCACCAGCACTCGAGCGCGAACGCCTGCCCGAGGTTCCAGGCCGTCGTGTCGTAGATGCGCGAGTCGTTCTTGAGCTCGAGCGAGCGGCGCTCGCGCTCGAGATCGGCCTTCGGATAGCGCGTGTCGAACTCGAGGAATGCGCGCACGAGCGCACCCTGCGGTTGCAGCGCCGAGATCACGGCGCACGGGCCCGCCGCGTCGACGTTGTCGGCGCTCGCGCCGAAGCTGTCGAGCGCTCCGCCGAGCTTGGCTCCGTCGACGAGCGCAAACTCGATGCCTTGTTCGTGCAGGAGCTGCAGCAGCCGCTCGAAACGCTCTCCCTGACCCCCGCGGCGCACGACGAACCACGGACGCTCGAGCGAGCCGTCACCGAAGGTCGCGAGCCGCCGGAACTCCGCGTAGTGCGCGAGCGCTTCCTTGCGCGCCGCCGCGAGCGTCTTGAGGTTCGCGAGGCTCGCTTCGGCCTGGTGGTGCGCGGCGGAGCGGTAGGTCGCGATCTCGCCCGAGGTCAGCTCGACGGTCTGGCCGTTGTAGCGCGCCTGCTCGTACAGGATGCCGATCGCGCCGTTCAGGCTGGCCCAGGAGTCGGTGTAGAACGGCCCCCAGCCGTCGGCCCATTCGCGGGTGTAGTAGCTCCACCCGTGCGAGTCGAAGGCCTTCGCGATGTCGGCCGCGTAGCGCACCTGCCACGCGACGAGCTGCTTGGGCAAGTGCGGGTTGATCGGGTCGGCCTGCGGGTAGAAGAGGTAACCCTCGTCGCGGCCCATCTCGTGCGCGTCGACGAAGAGCTGCGGGTGGAAGCGCTGCACGGCGCGCCAGCGGCCGCGTGTCTCGGGCGCGACGCCGCCGATCCAGTCGCGGTTCATGTCGAACAGGTAGTGGTTGCCGCGACCGTTGGGCCAGCGTCCGTGCGAGAGCGCGTCGCTGTCTAGCACGCCCGTCGCGCCGGCGGCGTGCAGCAGGAGCGAGAGGAAGCGCTCGCGCCCGTCGGGGTTCTGCATCGGATCGATCACGACCACGACGCTGTCGAGCAGCTCGGTCACGTCCTTCGACGTACCCGCGATCAGGTGGTGCGCGAGCGCGAGCGCACCGTCGACGCCGCTCATCTCGTCGCCGTGGATCGAGTAACCCAGCCACGCGACCGCCGGAGTGGACTCGGCGATGCGCTCGGCCTCGCCTGACCCAAGCTTGCGCGGATCGGCGAGCTTGGCGACGCGCTCGAGGATGCTGTCGAGCTCCCTGTGGTTCTTCTCGCTCGTCACGACCGCGTGCACGAGCTCGCGCCCTTCGTGCGTGTGTCCGTAGGTCTCGAGCTTTACGCGCTTGGACTGCGCGGCCCACGTGCGCCACGCGCGGATCACCTGCTCGTGCGAAGCCGGTTGCGCGCCGACCTCGAAGCCGAGCAGGCTCGCGGGCGTCGCGATCGCGGCGTCGTAGGTCGTCCCGGGGAAGAACTCGGCGTCGTAGTCGTGCTCGGCGGGCGCCGAGAGCCGCACGGTGGCCTGGGTGGGCTGGCGCGCCGGCGCGGGAGTGGTCTGCGGAGCGGGCGTCGCTGCGGCGCAGCCGAGAAGGAGGCCAAACGACGCGGAAAGCGCGAGGAGGGGGCGGAAAGTCATGCGGCGGAGTGTAGCGGCGTGCGGGCGAGCCTTCCGGGGCGAGCGCGTTCGGTCGTTAGGATCTGCGCGGAGGCAGAACCGATGCGCACCGTCCCCAACCTGATCGCCGGCTCGGCCACGCTCGGCACGTCGTTCGACGTCGTCCGGGCGCCGTTCGACGGCCGTGAGCTCGCGCAGGTGGCGGTGGCGAGCGAGGCCGAGGTCGAGCTC
>JABWBL010000654.1 GCA_013360535.1 Planctomycetaceae bacterium | reverse complement strand
CGACCTGGTGTATTTCCGGGATCCGCACAGGCCTTCGGAAGAGGTCTTCAGACTTTGTCGGCGACGGGGAACGAGGCCTGTTTCGTTAGGATGCGTGGGCGTCCGCGCCTGCAGCTGCTCGTCGCCTGCGGCGCGGCGGCGGGCATCGCCAGCGCCTACAACGTTCCGATCGCGGGCGCGCTGTTCGTCGCGGAGATCGTGCTCGGCACGATCGCGATGGAGAGCTTCGGCCCGCTCGTGTTCGCCTCGGTGGTCTCGACGCTCGCGACGCGCGCGCTGCTCGGCGGCCAACCGCTGTTCGAGATCCCCCACTTCGAGCTCGCGAGCTACCTCGAGCTGGGCCCGTACATGGTGCTCGGCATGCTGATGGGCGCGCTCGCACCCTGGTTCGTGCGCTCGCTGAAGACGAGCGAGCGGCTGTTCGTCGGCGCCGTGCCCGCGCTGCCGCTGCGGCTCGCGGCCGGTGGCGCGATCGTCGGCGTGTTCTCGATCTGGGTGCCGCAGGTGTGGGGCAACGGCTACGCGGCGATCGACCACACCCTGACCGGCGACTGGCTGTGGACCTTCGTCGCGCTCGTGCTCGGCTGCAAGCTGCTCGCCACGTTCGCGACCGTGGGCTCGGGCGCGGTCGGTGGCGTGTTCACGCCGACGCTGTTCGTCGGGTCGAGCTTCGGCGCACTGTTCGGCGCGCTCGTGCACGCGCTGATGCCCGCCGACAGCGCGAGCCCGAGCGCCTACGCGCTGGTCGGCATGGGCTCGTTCCTCGCCGGCGTCACGCACGCGCCGCTGACGGCGATCCTGATGCTGTTCGAGATGACGCGCGACTACGGCATCGTGCTGCCGCTGATGCTCGCCTGCGTCGTCGCCTACTACACGTCGCGCGCGATCGAGCCGAGCTCGCTGTACGCGTCGAAGCTCGCCGGCAAGGCCGCGCGTACGGCGCTGCCCGCGAACGCGACGATCGAGGAGCTCGTGCGGCCGGTAAAGGTCACCGTGCGGCACGACGCGCGCTTCGCCGAATTGGTCTCGCACTTCGTGGAGCACCGCCACAACTACGCCTACGTGGTCGACGCCGAGGGCCGCTTCCTCGGTGCGGTCGGGCTGCACGACATCAAGGGCTTCATGGCCGATCCGGAGCTCTCCAACCTCGTGATCGCCTCGGAAATCCTCGATCCGGAGTTCCCGTTCCTCGAGCGCGACACGCCCGTCGGCGTCGCCCTGGACCGCCTGCTCCAGCACTACGGCGAGCGCCTGCCCGTGGTCGACGGCCACGGCGGCCGCATGCTCGTCGGGACGCTCTCCAAGCGCGACGTGCTGCTCTCCGTCGGCATGCGGCGCTAGCCGCCCCAGCCGATGAAGAACGCCGCGCGCTGGTAGTCCAGGTCGCCGTCGAAGAAGAAGTTGGTCTGCGAGGTTCCGAAGACCTGCCTCACGTCGAAGCCCAGCTGCACGTCCTCGGTCAGTTGGTACGTCACGCCGGCGTGCGCGTAGAGCCCGAACGTCATGCGCTTGTGCGTCTTGCGGATCCGCGCGGTGGCCGGGTCGTCGTAGTAGATCGACTCGGCGTCGTAGTAGATCAGGTCGAGCCCGGCGCCGACGAAAGGTCGCAGGTCCGTGTCGCGCAGGAACGAGCGGTGCGCGCCGATCGAGAACTCGTAGAAGTGGAGGCTGACGTTGCGCCGGTCGTCGGACTCGGTGCCGCCGGGAATCGAGCCTGCGCCGCCGCGCTCGCCGCTGTCGAACAGGTACGCGAAGCCCCACTCGAGACCGACGACGTCGCCGAAGTCCTCGTAGGACGTGTCGAGCGCGAGGCTCCACGTCTCGTCGACGGGGCGCCACATCTTCGTCGAGTCGAAGGTCTGCAGGCCGAGCAGCGCGTGCGACTCGCCCAGCGCCGTCGCTTCGTAAGTAACTTCCTGCAGCACGCGCTCGGGAGGCTGCGTGCGGGCGAGCAGCGTCGCGAGGCCCGGTGCGCTCGAAGGCGTCGCCGCGGCCGGCTCGGGCGCAGGTCCTGCAACCGGAGC
>JABWBL010000653.1 GCA_013360535.1 Planctomycetaceae bacterium | reverse complement strand
CTCGTCGGTGATCAGGCCGCAGTGAAGCGGCTGCATGCTCGCGACGATCGGCAGCCCGGCAGGGCGCAGGCGCGCGTCGAGCTTGCCGTTGAAGAAGCGGCGCAGGAACACCAGCTCGCTGCCTTCCGTCTCGACGCCGAAGCAGTCCGAGACGAAGGCGGCGTCGAGGGCCGCCGCGACGCGGGGCGCCAGGTCCCAGCCGGAGGGTGTGTTCGAGAGCAGGATCACGTCGGCCGAGGCGGCCTCGATCGCCGCCTTCACCGCGGCGTGGTGGGCGTCGACGCTGTAGTTGGCGAGCGCGGCGTCGTCGGCGAGGAACACCTCGCCGCCGCCCTTCTTGGCCAGCTCCTCGGCGATCCCCGAGACGCCCTGGCCGACGACCAGGCTCTTGACCTCGCGGCCGGTCGCCTCGCCGATCTTGCGCGCCACGCTGACCAGCTCGAGGCTGGCCTCGCGCAGCTTGCCCTTCTGGATCTCCGCCACCAGGAGGATCGAACCCATCGCGTGTCTCCTTCGGGGCGAGGCTTAGAGGAGCCCCAGCTCCTTGATCTTGCCGACCAGCTTGCCCGCCACCTCGTCCGCCGAGCCCGACACGATCTCGGCGCCCTGGCCCTTGGGCGGCGTGTAGAGCTTCTCGATCCGGACCTTCGCCGCGCCGGCGCCCACCTGCCCGGCGAGGCCGAGATCGGCAACCGTCTTGACGTCGATCGGCTTCTTCTTGGCGGCCATGATGCCCTTGAGGCCGGCGAAGCGCGGCTCGTTGAGGCCCTTGTCGCAGGTGATGACCGCGGGGACCGGGAAGCTCACCGTCTCGATGCCGGCTTCCGTCTCGCGCTGCGCGGTGCCGCCCGTCGGCGTCAGCTCGAGCTTGACCACGTCGGTGACGCAGGCGAAGCCGAGGTAGGCGGAGAGCAGCGTGCCGACCGAAGCCTGGTCGCGGTCGGTCGCGACGCGGCCGCAGAACACGAGGTCGGCGCCGAGCTCCTGGATCTTCGCCGCGAGCGCCTTGGCCGTCGAACGCGCATCGCGCGCCGACCAGTTCGCGTCGAGCAGGATCGTCGCCTTGTCGGCGCCCTTCGCCAGCGCCTCGCGCAGCTCCTTGCTGCAGTCGCTCGGGCCGAGCGTGAGCACCGTGACCTCGCCGCCGTGCTTCTCGCGCGTGCGCACCGCCTCCTCGACCGCGAGGTCGTCGTAGAACGAGAGCATGGACTCGAGCCCGGCGCCGTCGATGCTGGCGCCGTCGGCTCCGATCTTGACCTGCGCTTCCGTGGTCGGGACGCGCTTGACGCAGGCGATGATTTTCATGGCGTGGTGCCCTGTGGGGGATTGGCCGTTGGGGGCGCGGGTAAGGAGACGTTCCGGACCCCGCGAGTCGAATGGGGGAGGCTAACCCTGCGCGCTTCGAGCGGTCAAGGCGACGGCGGGACTCGCGATTGTCTCAACACGGACCGCGACGCTCGCCCGCGCCCGGCCTACGGTCAACGCGCGCCGTGGGTCAGCACGAAGACCCGGCCGCCGTAACCCGAGCCGACCAGCTCGTCGCTGTCGTTGCGCTGGTCGAGCTCGCCCACGCCCAGCCAGTGCCCGCGATCGCGGTCGGTGAAGATCGCGCGGGCGCTCCAGTTTCCGGCCGCATCCCGCGCGACGAGCTCGACGTTGGCGCTGTAGCCGAAGAGCGCGAGCTCTTCCGTCGCCCCCGGAGTTCCGAAGCGGCCGGTCACGATGCCGCGCAGTCCCTGAGGCCCGCTGTGGATGCGTTCGTTGCGCCAACCCTGCGCCGTGCGCTCCGAGCGCCACACGACTCCGTCGTCGCTCGCCGAGTACAGCACCCCCGAACGGCCGACGGCGACGCGCCCCAGTCCGCTCTCGACCTGCAGCACGCTCTCGCCGGGACTTCCGAGCACGTCGACCGGTCGGATCTCGAGCGAGCCATCGCGCGAGACCAGCGCGAGACGCCCGTCGGGAAGCAGCGCCGCATCGCGCACGCGCCCGCGCGTCTTCGCGATCTCGCGCGCCTCGAAGCGCGT
>JABWBL010000652.1 GCA_013360535.1 Planctomycetaceae bacterium | reverse complement strand
ACGACCCGCGCCATGCCCACTTCGGCGCGTTGCGCGAGCTCGGCGCAGATGCGCTCGACCTCGGGCACGCGGTCCTGCTCGAGCGGCTCGTCGAGCAGGTCGATCAACGTCGCACGCACGTCGAGCACCTTCGCCGTCGGCCCGTCGACGAGCAGCTCCACGCGTCCGCAGGCCGAAGCCTTCGCACCCGTCTGCACGACGAGGCCCGCGCCGTCGCGCTTGCCTTCCTTCAGGTACGTGTGCGAGTGGCCGGTGAGAAAGAGCGGCAGGTCGGGGTGCAGGTGCGCCACCGCGAGCGACTCGTCGACGCCGAGGTGCGCGACCGGGAAGATCAGGTCGCAGCGGCCCGCGAGCTCACGCTTGACGATCGTGAGCTCCTCGGCCGGATCGCTGAAGTGGATCGTGCGCGTCTCGGGGTGCGAAATCGACGGCGTTTCCGGCGTCAGGAGGCCGACGAGCGCGATGCGCAGGCCGCCGCGCTCGACGATGCGCCACGGCTCGATCCAGTCGAGCCGCTCGCCGGTCTTCGGATCGCGCAGGTTCGCGCACACCGCGCGCGAGCCGGTCGCCCTCGCCAGCCGCTTGGCGTTCGCGATGCCGTGGTCGAACTCGTGGTTGCCCAGGCACAGCACGTCGTAACCGACGTGGCCGAGCGCGGTGACGAAGCCGAGGCCCTGCTCGAGGCTGCCCTCGGGCGTGCCCTGGTACCAGTCGCCGCAGTCGACGACGATCGGCTCGAGGCCGAGCTCCTCCAGCGCGCGGCGCTCGTGCGCGACGTAGGCCGCCAGCCGCGGAAGCCCGCCGATCGCCGGCGGATTCTGGCGGTCGAGCCAGGTCGCCTTGCGCGGATGCACCTGCCCGTGCACGTCGTTGGTGTGCAGCACCACGAGCCGCACCGGCCCATCCGGCCGTTTCGGCGCGAGCGCGGCGCAGGCGGCGACGGCGAGGACGAGGAACAGCGCGACGAAGGCGCGGCGCGACGGACGCCGCGCGAGACGGAGGAGCAGCGACTGGGCCATTGCGGCGCAGAGCCTACCAGCCGAGCCCCGCGGCGCGGGAAGCGTGGCGCGCTTGGTAGCCTCTTGCGCCATGAGACGCATCGCCCTCCTGCTCTTCTGCCTGCCGCTCGGCGGCTGTTTCCTGACGCGCGACACGACCAACGTGCCGATCGAGCCCGAGCGCATCACCAAGCTCCAGCCGGGCGTGACGACCGCGACGCAGGCGCTCGAGCTGCTCGGCGGTCCGGTCGAGGTCGTGCAGCTCGGACGGCGCTCCGCATGGCTGTACGAGCACCAGCGCACCAAGCGCGCGGGCCTGTTCCTGTTCGTGTTCACCGCGCTCAACACCGACACGCAGCAGGACCGGCTGTGGCTCTTCTTCGACGAGAACGACGTGCTGCGGCACGCGGGCGCGACGCTCGAGGCGAAGACGGCCGAATGGGTGATGCCGTGGTCCGACTCGCACGAGTAGCGGCCCTCGCGGCCCTCGCGACGGCGAGCTCCTGCGTCACCGCCGAGTACGAGCGCGAGATCATCTTCTCGCGCGTCTCCGACGAAGGCGTGGCGCACCTCGTGCCCGGCGAGCACGACCTCGGGCGCTGCCTCGAGCTGCTCGGCGCGCCGAATTTCGTGTGGGAACGCCGCGGCGACGCGATCGCGCTCGCCTACGCGAGTTATCGCGACGGCGGTTGGGGCGTCGGCGCCAGCGTTCAGGTCGCACGCGGCGTGAGCGCGTCGTTCGACTACGGCGAGCTCGCGGGCCGCTCGAAGGGTTTTGTGCTGCTGTTCGACGAGCACTGGCGCCTCGAGGGCGTGCGCTCGGGGTACCTGCGCGACTTGCGCGGGCCGATCGAACGACCGAATGCGCAGGCGCTCGAATGAACGAGACGAACGAACCCGATCGCACCGACGACTACGCGCGGCTCGACCGCGGCTGGGAGGCGCTCGACTCCGGCGACGCGGAGGCGGCGCTCGAACTGGCCGGGCAGGCGAGCGAGGAGCTCGCCGAGACGTGGGTGCTGCGCGCGACGG
>JABWBL010000063.1 GCA_013360535.1 Planctomycetaceae bacterium | reverse complement strand
AGCTCGGCCTGCTCCGCCACGCGATCACGCACCACCGCATCCGCGTCGTCCTCCAGCGCGGAACCATCGGCCGCGCGCGCGTCGCCGCGCCGCTGCGTTGGGTGCCGAAGGCGGAGCTCGGCTCGCTCGCGCTCACCGGAATGGCTCGCAAGGCGCTCGCATCCGCGTTCGGACGGCCAAACCTCGAATGAAACGCGCGCGGCGCCTTGGTAGGCTCCCGCCGCCGTGGAACGTCCCGCACCCCCCGCACCGCGCCCCCAAGCCCCGCTCGTCCTGCCTTGGGAGGCGAGCGAGCATCGCGAGAAGCTCTCGCAGCACGGCGTCACGATCGTCGTGCCCGTCTACAACGAGGAGAACGGCGTCGAGGGCGTGATGGATCGCCTGTCGAAGCTCGACATCGGCGTCCCGATCTTCGTGATCGCCGTCAACGACGGTTCGAAAGACCGCACGGCCGAGGTGCTCGGCCGCTGCGCCGCGCGCATCCCCAACCTGCGCGTCGTCACGCACCGCAAGAACCAGGGTTACGGCGCCGCGCTCAAGACCGGCTTCACGCACGCGCACACCGAGGTCGTCGTGATCACCGACGCCGACGGCACGTACCCCGAGGACAAGATCCGCGACCTGCTCGACCAGATCGACGACGGCGCCGAGATGGCCGTCGGCTCGCGCACCGGTGCCGACGTCAACATCCCGCTCGTGCGCAAGCCCGCGAAGTGGTTCCTGAAGCAGCTCGCGAGCTTCCTCGCCGGCACCGACATCCCCGACCTCAACAGCGGCCTGCGCGCCTTCCGCCGCGAGCTCGTCCTCAAGTACCGCCCGATCCTGCCGCAGGGCTTCAGCTTCACCACGACGATCACGCTCGCGAGCCTCACCAACGGCCACCGCGTCGAGTACGTGCCCGTCAACTACGCCAAGCGCTCCGGCAGCTCCAAGATCCGCCCGATCCGCGACACGCTCGGCTTCACCGCGCTGATCATCCGCACGGTGCTCTATTTCAATCCGCTGAAGGTCTTCTATCCCGTCGCCTTCGCGCTGCTGCTCTGCCTGTGCGGCTTCCTCTACTACGACGTCTTCATCGAGCAGAACCTCGGCGACAAGACCGTCTTCATCTTCGTCGCCTTCCTGCAGGTCCTCACCGTCGGCCTGCTCGCCGACCTGATCGAGAAGAAGTCGCGGCTCTAAAGCGGCGCACGGGTGAGCAAATCCGCGCGCGATCGAGCGACTTCGAGTAGGCTCGGTCCACCCTCGGGCATCGCTCCCTCGATGCAAGTTCGCGCTGTTCTCCTCGCTTTCGCGCTCTTCGGCGCAGGCTGCCGCTCTGTCAGCGAGCCCGCGGCTGCGCTCGTCGCTCCTACGGAGTCATCGCTGCCTCCGCTCCCGCAGTTCGTGCTGCGACCGGCGTGGGAGTTCCCGATCAAGGAGAAGACGGACTACTGGCTAGGCCCTTTCGTCACCGACCTCGACCAGGACGGCTGCGATGAAGTCGCCGTCCTCGTGAGTCCCCAGTTCGAACCGAACGGCGCCCGGGTCTGGCTCCTGTCCGGTCGAGACGGCTTGCCGCGTGGCGGGAAAGCCCACGTTCTCGACTTCGAGAGAAGAAGGGCCTGCCATCCTCAGGAGGGCGTCAGCACGTTGATCGACGTGGGAGACACGAACGGAGACGGCGTGACGGATTTCGCCGTTGGAGTGTGCGGAGGTGTGCTGTTCGGGCGATCTGGGCCGACGGGGGTTTGGTTGTTCAGCTCCGACGATTGGCGCCCGCTCCGTCACTGGTGCAGCAACGAGGATTCGTTCGGCAGTTGCATCGCGCCAGTCGGCGACGTGAACGGAGATGGGCAGAGCGACTTCGCCGTGACCAATGACTACGGTCCGGCCTCGGTCGAGGTGCTCTCGATGTCGGGGGACACCCGCCTGTGGGTGAAGAAGCTGCCAATCGAGAGCGGGTTCATCGTGGACCTGATCGCGATCGAGGATCGCGACGGAGACGACCTGAAAGAACTCGCGGTTCGGGTTGGAGGCAGGTGGTTGGCCCCGACCACGCTGTTCGTGCTTGCTGGCCGCGATGGCGCCGTTCTCTGGAGCCGTTCCGGCGCCCTTCCCGGCGAGTGGGACTTCGTCACCGTCTCCGATGCCGGTGAGGTCGACGATGACGGCGTGCCGGACCTTTGGGCAGTGATCTCTGAGCCCGACCTTGGCTTCACAAGAGTCGAGCTGCTCTCCGGCCGCGACGGAACGACGCTGCGGTCCGCCGACCGATTTCAGTGCAGTGCCGACGAGATCAAGGCCTGCGCGGATCTCGACGGTGATGGCGTGAATGAGCTCGTCGTCCCATGGTGGCTCGAGGGAGAGGACTCCGACGGAGCGATCGAGGTGATCTCATCGCGGACCCTCACGTCGCTCTGCTACTTCCCATGCGAGGAAGGTGTGGGCGTCGCAGCGCTCCGAATGCCCCACGGCTTGCGGCTCGTGACCACCGGTCGCTCGGGCTCGCAGGCCTTCGATCTCGTTCGCGTCGAGGCCGGCCGATGACAAGCGGCTCAGTTCTCCGCGAGCCCTCGCGCAGCGCCCCCTCGATGCAAGTTCGCTCTGTTCTCCTCGCTCTCGCGCTCTTCGGCGCAGGCTGTCGCTCTGTCAGCGCGCCCGCCGCCGCGCTCGTCGCTCCCACGGAGCCGCCGCTCCCGCAGTTCGTGCTGCGGCCGGTGTGGCAGTCCGCGCTCCCGGACCTGCCGGCCAACCAAGGCGTTGGAATCGGCACCCTTGGGGACCTGGACGGCGATGGGTTTGACGAGCTCGTTGCCACGGACTGCTCGTCCATGCAACGTCGCGCCGCCTTGATCCGAGGTCGAGACGGGCATTCAACGCCCGAGGGGCTGAACGTGACGTTGAGGCCGCACCATCGAGTCGACGCGGAACTCTCGCTCGAGATTGCCCACGGATTCGTCAATGTCGGGGATACGGACGGCGACGGCCGGCCCGAGATCGCGATGATCGAATGTGGTTTCCAACCGTACGCACGCTTCCCTCCGAGCGGTGTCTGGTTGCTGGCGATGGATCCTTGGCGCATCGTGAGGGTGTGGCGCCGCGACGTGGATTCGTTCGGTGCCTTCGTGCTCCCGATCGGCGACTTCGACGGCGATGGACGCACGGACTTGCTCACGGTCAACGACTACTACCCAGCTGCGTTGGAAGTGCTGTCGGTCGATCGTGAGGAAAGCGTGTGGCGCCTCGAACTTCCTTGGGACGGCGCGCACATCAGTGGCGTCATCGCGATGGGCGACATCGATGGGGGCGGCTGCACCGAAGTGATGCTGACGCTGTCGCTGCGAGGAGTGCCGTACTGGATGCAGTGCCTTCTTCGTGGCGAGGACGGCACGATCTTGTGGACCCGATCGGCGGCGTCTCCACAGGAGGTTCCCGGTCCTCTGAGCCTGTCCGTCGCTGGCGACGTGGACGGGGATTCCGTCGTGGACCTGTGGGTCATCGGCAAGACCGACGTCGAGTGGCACGACCTCATCGCCATCCAATCGGGCCGAGACGGCCGCTTCCTCCGGAGCTGCGAAAGTGCGTGCACTTACCTTTATGAGTCGGCGACATGCGTCGACTTGGATGGGGACGGAGTCCGGGAGTTGGTGTTGCTCTGGAGCGTCGTTCCAAAGCAGCATCAGAACCTCGTCGAGATCATCTCCTCCCGAACCATGGCTCCTCTGTTCCAGCATTCATGCGAGGAATTCGACTCGCTCGCTGTCCTGGGAACGCCGGACGGCGTGCGGCTCGTGCTGGGAGACGAGTCGCGCCTGCAGGCCTTCGATCTCGTTCGCGTCGAGGCAGGTCGATGACAAGCGGCTCTGCTCCTCGCGATCCCTCGGGCATCGCATCCTCGATGCAAGTTCGCGCTGTTCTCCTCGCTTTCGCGCTCTTTGGCGCAGGCTGTCGCTCTGTCAGCGCGCCCGCCGCCGCGCGCGCGGCCGCCGCTCCGCCGCTGCCGCCGATTCCACAGTTCGTCGCGCGACCGGCGTGGAACGTAAGTCCACGGGGAGAGCAGGGCGCCGAGCTGTTGGACCTTTGGAACCTCGGTGATCTCGATGGAGACGGGTTCGAGGATCTCGCCGCGGAAGAAGACGGCTTCCCCCAGAACTGGACATGGCTCGTGTTCGGGCGCGATGGAGCCGCGAAGCTCGACGCGCTCAATGTGACCTTGCCTCCTCACGTCCGCAGAGACGCGGAGGGCTCACTCGATCTTGCGCGCGGATTCGTGAACGTTGGCGACACGGACGGAGACGGCCGACCGGACATCGCGATGAGCGAGTGCGGCGTCGACACGTTCGGCCGGTTCCGACCGAGTGGCGTGTGGCTGTTTTCAACGGATCCGTGGCGCATCCTGAAGACTTGGCGGCGCAACGTGGATTCGTTCGGTGCCTTCATCGCGCCGGTCGGGGACGTCGATGGGGACGGGAAGTCGGACATGGCAACCGTCAACGACTACAACCCACCTGCGGTGGAAGTGCTCTCGTTGGCGAGCGAGACGAGCCTCTGGCGGGTCGAGTTTCCGTTCGAACTCGGGGACGTGCACGACTTCATCGCCATCGGGGACCTTGATGGAGCCGGTTGCGATGAGCTTGCGCTGAGCCTGTGGACCGGACGACGCGGGAGTTGGATGCAGTGCCTTCTTCGAGGTGAAGACGGGACTTTGATCTGGAGCCGCAGCTCACCCAAGGGCTCCAGGCCCGGGGTTGTGGAATTTCGTCGCGCTGGCGACGTCGACGGGGATGGTGCGCCCGACTTGTGGACCCTCGGCGAGACGCCGTTCGCGAAGCCGGGAAGGATCGAGCTGCGTTCCGGTCGCGATGGCGGCCTCATCCGGAGTTTCGTGTCGAGCTGCGACGGTCCGTTCGCATCAACATCGGCTCCCGACATGGACGGAGACGGCGCGAACGAGCTCGCCGTGCTCTGGAATCCCGACGGTCTGGGGAATGGCGGCCTCGTCGAGGTGCTCTCGTCGCGGAACTTCGAGGCGTTGGTCCAGTTTCACTGCGATCCGGCGCATTCCATCGCCGCCCTGCGCACGCCGAACGGTGTCCGCATCGTCGTGACGTCCGGGCCGTCGTTGCAGGCCTTCGATCTCGTGTCCGTGGAGGGCGCGGGGGAGCGTTGACGAAGGGTGAACGCGGCGGGGTGTAGCTCTGGGCGGGGGGAGTTCTAGAGTAGGGGTCGGCCTGTGCAGGAAGGCTCCAACCATGATGTTCCGCGCTCTCGTGTTGTCGCTGGCGTTGCTGGCGCCGCTTTCGTTCCCACCGTCGACGATCGGGCCGCGGGCGGCGCGCGCGGATGTGGCGACGATCGTGGCGGAGCTCAAGAAGAGCCGGGACGAGGCGGATCCGAAGCTGATCGCGGAGTTGGGGCTCGTGCGGACGCGCGAGGCGGCGCTGGCGCTGATCGAGCTGTACGAATCGGCCTTCGGGTCGATCTACATGCGGCGCGAGGTGGTGAAGGCGCTCGGCAACTTCGACGGCATCGGCGATGCGGAGCAGCCGGCGCTGCAGCGGCTGACGGACGTGGCGACGACGAGCGAGGAGCAGGAGCTGCGCACGATGGCGCTGGCGACGCTCGGCAACTGCACGCACCTGGGCAAGCACTTCCTCAAGACGATCGTCGAGTCGGGGGCGCAGGACGACGTGCGCGAGCGCGCGATGGAGCGCGTGGTGCGCATGGCGAGCGCAGAGGACAAGGAGTTCTTCGAGCGCGTGTTCAATGGCCCGGCGGCGGCGGCGAGCAAGGAGAAGGACAAGGACAAGGGCAAGAAGGACAAGGACGCCGAGCCTGCGCGCGCGGTGCACACGGTCAAGGCGATTCGCGAGCTGGCGTTCGAGCAGGTCGCGCAGGGGCTCGCGCTGCCGCGCCTCTTCGAGCTCGCGCGCGAGAAGGAGCGCGACAACGTCACTGAGTTGTGGGGCATCCGCAAGCTGGCGCTGCTCGAGATCGAGCGGCGCGGCGACAAGGGGCTGCGCGACCTCGCGGAGACGATCTACGACGACAAGACGGAGCGCGACGCGGTGCGGGTCGAGGCGATTCGCATTCTGGTCGCGGCGGAGGGTGCCAAGCTCGCGGCGCGGCTGGTCGACGAGGGGCGCGGCAACGAGGACGTGATGCCGGAGCTCCTGCGCGAGGCGCTCGCCGATCACATCGCGGCGCTGCGCGACGATGCGACGGACAAGAAGCTCGTGAAGATGCTCGGCAAGGGCAAGCTGTACGAGCAGCGCTTCGTGTTGCGGGCGCTCAAGGGCTATCGCGACGAGAAGCTGATGAAGACGCTCGCGAAGGAGGTGCTCGACGGGATCAAGAAGGCGCCGCCGAAGGCGAACGATCCGGAGTACAACACGCAGCGTGACCTCGTGCTGGCGACGATCGCGATGCTGGGCGCGAGCGGCGACAAGGCGATCGAGCCGGAGCTCTCGACGGTGCTGCGCACGGGCAAGGATCCGCTGGTGCTGTCGGCGGCGGTCGACGCGTTGACGAGCCTGCGCAAGGGCGACGCGGCGTGGACGAAGGAGCTCGAGACGCTGGCGGGCGGCCCCGAGGTCGAAGTGCGCAATGCGGCGCTGATGCAGCTCGGCAAGCTGGGCGACAAGAAGCACGTGCCGATCCTTGCGGCGGCGCTCGGCAGTCCCGACTGGTCGACGCGTTACGCCGCGCTCGACGGCCTCGTCGCGCTGCGCGCGCCGGAGAGCGCCGGCGCGTTGGTCGAGGCGATGCAGAAGGAATCGGGCCTGATGCTCGCGCGCTATGCCGAAGCGCTGTGGAAGCTCTCGGGCAAGCCGTTCCGCACCTCCGCGCAAGCGTGGAAGGCGTGGTGGGACAAGGAAGGCGCCGGTTTCCAGCCGATTTCGCTCGCCGATCTCTCCAAGCTCGAGGCCGAGGAGGAGATGCGCCGGCTCAAGGCGACGACCAAGACCGCGCAGTTCTTCGGCATCCGCATCCTGTCGCACCGCGTCGTGTTCATCATCGACGTGTCCGGCTCGATGAACGAGATGCTGCGAAGCGAATACGTCGGCAAGCAAGGCAAGCCGCGCATCGAGGTCGCCAAGACCGAGCTGCAGCGCTGCATCGACTCGCTCGAGCCCGAGAGCCTGTTCAACATTCTCGTGTTCAGCTCGGACGTCGACTCGTGGCTCGACGGTGGCCTGACGAAGTCGGGCACGACCGGTCGCGAGGATGCGAAGAAGTTCGTCGGCACGCTCGGCGCCGCGGGCGGCACGAACCTGTACGACGCGCTGCGCACCGCGTTCACCGACAAGGACGTCGACACGATCATCGTGTTGTCCGACGGCGAGCCGAGCGTCGGCGAGATCACCGACCCGCAGGTGATCCGCCAGCGAGTGGCGCTGTGGAACCAGCACCGGCGCATCGTGATCCACACGGTCGCGGTCGGCGGCACGTTCCAGGTGCTCGAGTGGATCGCGGCCGATTCCGGCGGCACGCACCGCAAGTTCCAGTGAGCCCACACGAGTGAGCGAATCCCCCCGACCCGCACCCGGCGGTCAGCGCTGGGTGCGTTTCGCGCTCTCGACCGCGCTCGGCCTCGCGCTCGTCGCGGCGCTGTTCTGGTTTGGTGGCGTCGACGCGAACGAGCTCGGCCGCACGCTGGCGCGGCTCGACCCGCTCGTGTTCCTCGGAGCCCTCGCGTTGCACAGCGCGATCTACATCGCGCGGGCCGAGCGTTTCCGCGTGCTCCTGCCCGAGCAGCACCGACCGCCGCGCGCGAGCCTGCTCGCCGTCACGAGCGCCCACAACCTCGCGGTGTACGTGCTGCCGGCGAAGACCGGCGAGGCGACGTTGCCGCTGTACCTCGGGCGCACTTGCGGCGTGCCGGCGGCGGAGAGCATCGCGTCACTCGTGGTGTCGCGCCTCTTCGACCTCGCGGCGCTGTGCGCGTGCATGGCGGTCGTCACGCTGGCCCTGTGCCTTGGCGCGCATTGGGAAGGGCCGCTCGCGCTCGGTTACGCGGCGGTCGCGGCGTTTGCAGCCGGAGCGGCGGTGTTTCTGGCGCTGGCGGCGCGTGGGGACGTGCTCATCGCGCCCTTGCAGAAGTTTCTGGGGATGCTGGGCCTCGGCGCGCGCATCGAGAAGCACGCGGGGTCGCTGAAGGTCGCGCTGCGCACCGCAGGTCATGGCCGTGTGCGCGGAGCGGCGCTCGCGCTGTCGTTCGTGGTTTGGCTCCTGATCTTCGCGTTCTATGGCGTGCTCGCGCAGGGCTTCGGCCTGCCGGATGGTGTCGGGTTCCTGCACGCGAGCTTCGGCTCGAGCGTCGCGGTGCTCATGAACCTGCTCCCGATCAACTCCTTCGCGGGCTTCGGCACGCAGGAGGCCGGCTGGGTGCTCGGCTTCCGCTGGGTCGGCGTCCCGGCAGAAATTTCCCTTCCCGGCGGCGTCGGCGTGCACCTCGTGCAGCTCTTCGACACCGTGCTGTTCGGGGTGGTCGGCCACGTGTTGATGGGACTCGCTCGGCGCAAGTAGCCCGCGCGCGGGATACGCTTTGCCCTCCACCGCCCCGTGTCCGCATCCAACGCCCTCGAACAGATCGAGCTGCACAAGGCGCTCGCCCCGCGCTACGCCTACCGCTACAGCTTCGAGTTTTCGCGCCTGTTCCAGGAGGACTGGCATGCGGAGATGCTGCGCCTGTTGCCGGAGCGTTCCGAGCGCGTGCTCGACCTCGGCTGCGGAACGGGCTTCTTCCTCGCGGAACTCGAGGCCCTGCGGCCGGGCGCGGTCGGGCTCGACATCAGCCACGCGATGCTGCGCGTGAGCGAGCAGTACGTGCCGGGCGCGCGACTCGTGACCGCCGACGCCGAGCGCCTGCCGTTCATCGACCGCTCCTTCGACGCGATCTTCTGCAAGGGCAGCCTGCACCACACGCGCGACCACGTGCGTTTCCTGTCGAACTGCGCGCGCGCGCTGCGGCCGGAAGGCGTGCTCATCATGAGCGAGCCCTGCAACGACAACTTCCTGATCCGCTGGGCGCGCGCGGCGATGTACCGCATCTCGCCGCACTTCCATCCCGACGACCGCGGCTTCACGAAGGACGAGCTGGTCGGCCTGATGGAGCGTTCGGGCTTCGAGCTCGTCTACGCGGGCCGGTATGGGTTCCTCGGGTACGTCTTCGCAGGCTTTCCCGACCACATCGGCATCCTGCGCTGGGTGCCGGGGAATGCGTGGATCGTGCGCAAGATGCTCGCGATCGACCGCTGGATCTGTTCAACGCGCTTCCTGCGCATCCTGAGCTTCCAGGTCGTCGTCTCGGGCAAGCCGCGAGCGCGTTGAGCGCGAGAATACCGGGCGAGCGAGAATCCGGGCCGAGTGCGAGCGCGAGCGAAAATACCGAGCCAGAGCATTTTTTTCTGCAAACTGCGGCCTGCGTCGACGGCAACGCCGTCGACGCAGGCCGCAGTTTGCAGAAAAAATTGCTCTGGCTCGGTATTTTCGCTCGCGCTCGCACTCGGCCCGGATTCTCGCTCGCCCGGTATTCTCGCGCTCAACGCCATGTGTCTCGCCGCACTCGTGCTCGGGTTCATCCCCTTCGGTGACGTGCGTGTCTCCACGACCGCGGAGCTGCGCGCGGCGTTGCGCGAAGCGAAACCCGGCACGTGCGTGCTGCTCGCTCCCGGCAACTACGAAGGTTTCAGCGCCGAGCACATCCGCGGCAGCGCGGACAAACCCATCGAGCTGCGCTCCGCCGACCCGAAACAACCCGCCGTGTTCACCGGCGGCATCCACCTGCAAGCGCCGCAGCACCTCGTGCTCGCCGACTTCGAGATCCGCGGCGCGCCAGCGAACGGCCTCAACATCGACGACGGCGGCGCGCTCGATCATTCCGCGCACCACCTCGTGCTGCGCGGGCTCGCCGTGCGCGACTGCGGGCGCAACGGCAACGAGGACGGCATCAAGCTCTCCGGCGTCGCGGACTTCCGTCTCGAGGGCTGCACGGTCGAGCGCTGGGGGCGCGGCGGTTCGGCCGTCGACATGGTCGGTTGCCGCGACGGCTTGCTCCTCGAATGCAGCGTGCGGGACCGCGACGAGAACGCCGCCGCGACTGGCGTGCAACTCAAGGGCGGCACCCACGACGTGACCCTGCGCGACTGCACGTTCGTCGACGCCGGCCAGCGCGCCGTCAACCTCGGCGGCTCGACCGGACTGGCGTTTTTCCGGCCGAAACCAGCCGGTTTCGAGGCTCGCGCGATCACTGTCGAAGGCTGCACGTTCACTGGCTCCCTCGCCCCGCTCGCCTTCGTCGGCGTCGACGGAGCCACCGTGCGCTTCAACACGTTCGTCCGCCCGCGCAAGTGGCTCGCGCGCATCCTGCAGGAGACCCGCGAGCCCGGCTTCGTGCCCTCGCGCAACGGCGTCTTCACGGACAACCTGATCGTCTACCGCTCCGACGAGCTGCGCACCGCCGTCAACGTCGGCGACGCCACCGCGCCCGAGACCTTCGAGTTCGCGCGCAACTTCTGGCACTGCGAGGACGCTCCCTCGCGCCCCGCTCCCGCGCTCCCCACGCCTGAAAAAGACGGCCTCTCCGGCGCCGCTCCGCTCTTCGTCGACCTCGCCGCCGGCAACTTCCGCCAGCTCCCCAAGAGCCCATCCTCCAAGTTCGGCGCCTTCGCGCGCCCGGGCCGCAAGTAACTCGCTACTCGCGGCGGCCGGCGATGCCAGTGACGGTGATGCCGTGGCGTTGGAGGAGGGCGGTGGTGAGGCCGGGGCCGGGGGTGAGGGAGCCGGCGATGTGGGTGTGGCAGGTGCCGCAGGAGGGGGAGCGTTCCTTGAGGAAGGCGGAGCGGATGCCGTGGAGCTGGCAGAGGGCGAGGGCGGCGTCGGCGCCGGCGCGGAATTGCGGCGTCACGTCGGTGCCGGAGTCGGTGACGATGCGCGAGTGGCCGTCGAGCACGGCGGCGGCGGAGTCGCGTTCGATCCAGGCGGGTGGGCGCGGCGTCGGGAGGCCGCCGGATTCCTCGGGGCAGAAGGGGACGGCGCGCTGGCCACGCGAGGCGAGCTCGCGCTCGAGCACGCCGTCCTTGTTGTGGCGGCCGTCGTAGCGGCACTCGACGCCGAGGAGGCAGGCGCTGACGAGGACCGGCTCGAGGGCGTCGCTCATGGCTTGCGGAATTCTGGCGAGGCCGGGTTGGCGCCGGAGAGCACGAAGGCCGCGAGGTCGCGCAGGTCGTCCTCGCTGAGCACGTCGAGCAGGCCTGCGGGCATGCGCGAGTACGGGTACAGGCGGCGGCGCTCGATCTGCTCGCGCGCGAGGTCGAGCGTGTCCTCCTGCGGCGGCAGGCGGCGCAGCGTGATGCCGGTCGCGTCGTCGCGTTCGATGCGGCCGACGTAGAGCTCGCCGTCGGTGGTGAGCACCTCGGTGTCCTGGTACTGGTCGCTGATGACCTTCGACGGCTCGAGCAGGTTGTCGAGCCAATCCGAGCGGCTGAAGCGCGAGCCCGCGCCGGTCAGGTCGGGCCCGGTGCCGCCGCCTTCGCCGGCCATGCGGTG
>JABWBL010000651.1 GCA_013360535.1 Planctomycetaceae bacterium | reverse complement strand
GCCCAGCGACGCCGCGAGCGCCAGCGCGGCGACACCGAGCGGAAGGAACAGGGAGCGTGCGGGGCCGCGGCCGTCGGCGCTCGGTGAGGTCGAAAGGGCGGCGGCGAAGGACGGCGAGCGTTCCTGGGACTGCTTGTGCGAGTGCATGGGACATCTCCTTCCGGACCGCGAGGTCCGGGACTCTCTCCTTGGGGGGTGGCGAGCCACCCCGATCGCGGCGGAGGGCGAGCCCACCGCGAGTCGGCAGCGAGCGGTCGCACCGGCGGTGCGGAACCCGCGGGAAGTGGGCCGACCCGCACTTCCCACAGCCCTACGACGCTCGGCCCATCAGCCCGGTAGCACCTCAAGCCGAAAAAATCGCTCGAACGCTGTCCGTCGCCGCCGCGGGGCTTGAGATGCCCGCGGTCGCGAGCCAGCCTGTGACCCAAGGTGGCCCAACCTCGCGACTGGAACTCGCTCGCCCGGCTCCCGGCGCGAGAGCTGCGCGATCTTCAGGATCGTGCGCTCGCGCGTTTCGTGCGTGAGGAGCTGTACCCGTTCTCGACGCACTACCGCCGCGTGTTCGACGAGGCGCGCCTGCGGCCCGAGCAGATCCGCACCGTGTCGGACCTCGCGCGCCTGCCGTTCACGACCAAGCAGGACCTCCTGCGCGCGCAGTCGAGCCCGGAGAATCGCTACGACTTCGTGTTGCGGCCGAGCCCCGACCTGATCCGTGCGCACTGGCCATTCGCGCGCAAGCTCGCGCTCGTGCTCGGCGGCGCCCGCGCGCGCGAGCTCGTCCGCTTCCAGTACACGCCCAACTTCCTGACGTTCACCACCGGCCGCTCGAGCGAGCCCGTCGGTTTCGCCTACACGCCCTTCGACCTCGAGGTGCTCCGCCAGGCGATCGCGCGCATGTTCGACATCGCCGCGCTCGACCCCGCGCGCGACCGCATCGTCAACCTGTTCCCGTTTGCGCCGCACCTCGCCTTCTGGGCCGTCACGCTCGGCGGCTTCGAGACGGGCGCGCTGGTCGTGCCTTCGGGCGGCGGCAAGGTGATGGGCACCGACGGAAGCCTGCGCCTGTTCGAGCGCCTCTCGCCGACGGTCGTGGTCGGAACGCCGGGCTTCACCTACCACCTGCTGCGCCGCGGCAACGAGCTCGGCATCCGCTTCGCGAACGTGCGCACGGTGATCCTCGGCGCCGAGAAGGTTCCGCCGGGGCTCAAGGAGAAGATGCTCGAGTGCCTGAAGGTCGGCGGAGCGGGCGACGTGCGCATCCTCGGCACGTACGGCTTCACCGAGGCGCGCATGGCCTGGGCCGAGTGCCCGACGCCCGACAACCACTCGACGGGGTATCACCTGCATCCGGATTTCTCGGTGTTCGAGGTGATCGATCCGAAGACGGGCGAAGTGCTGCCCGAGGGTCAGGATGGCGAGCTCGTCTACACCGGCATCGTCGGCCATGGCACGAGCGTGTTGCGCTACCGCACCGGCGATCTCGTCGTCGGCGGCATCACGTGGAAGCCCTGCCCGGCCTGCGGGCGCACGCTGCCGCGCATCGGCAACGAGCTGCGGCGCGTGAGCGAGCAGCACTCGCTCTCGCTGACCAAGATCAAGGGCACGCTGGTCGACCTGTCGGTGATGGGCAGCGTGCTGGCGTCGATGCACGACGTCGAGGAATGGCAGGTCGTGCTGTCGAAGGCGAACGACGATCCGCTCGAGCTCGACCAGCTCGAGGTGCGCATCGCGCCGCGCCATGGCGTCGACGGGCGCGAGCTCGCCGAGCGCGTGTCGCGTGACCTCGTCAACGCCACGGAAGTCGCGCCGAACAAGGTCACGCTGCGCTCCCTGCACGAGCTGCTCGAGGAACTCGGCATGGAGAGCGCGATGAAAGAAAAACGCTTCGTCGACCGGCGTCCCAAGTCATGAAACGTCGCATCGTCCTCGCGGCGGGCTGGCGCACTCCCTGGGTCAAGGCGGGTGGCGCGCTGCGCAACGAGGACGCGGCCCGGGTCGGCGCGGCGGTCGCGCGCGAGACGCTCGCCACGAGCGG
>JABWBL010000650.1 GCA_013360535.1 Planctomycetaceae bacterium | reverse complement strand
ACGCCGCGGCCGGAGAGCAGCTCGCCCTGCACGGCGCGCGACGGATCGAGCACGTCGTCGGCCGCCGCGAGGTGCGAGCGCAGGTCGTACGCCGGCAGGCCATAGCTCACCTGCCGCTGCAGCGCGCTCGAAAGCCCGAGCGTCACCAGTTCGTTGTCGACGAGCTCGCGCACGAGCGCCGTCGAGACCTGCTTCCAGCGTGCGGCGAACACGCGCTCCTCGACGCTCGCGGCCACGCGTTCGGCCACTTCACGCGAGAGTTGCGCCTCGTTGATCAGCGCCGCGACGATGCGGACCTTGCTCCACGGCTGCGTGCGCTCCGGCGTCTGCACCTCGACGACCGCACGGCCGAGCGAGCGCGTCGCGTCGGCCTTCTCGTGCACCTCGAGCGCCTCGCGAGCGCGCGCGCGGCGGTCACGGTAGAGGATGTAGGCCTTGGCGACGTTGGCGCGGCCGAGCTCGATCAGCGCTTGCTCGACCAGGTCCTGGATCTCCTCGATCCCCGGCAGGCTCTCGGGCGTGCCCTCGGGCGCGTCGGGGTGCCCGGAGCCGTGCCGCCCCTCGATCGTCAGCGTGACGACACCCGCGATCTCGCTCGCGAAGGCCGGATCGTCCTCGCCGACGGCGGCCAGCGCCTTCGACACGGCGGCCTCGATCTTGCGCGCATCGAACGGGACCTCGCGTCCGTCGCGCTTGCGAACGCGCGACGGCACCTAACTGCCCTCCGGCCTGCGCTGCTCGAGGATCGGCTTGAGCTCGTCGAGGAACTGCGAGATGTCCTTGAACTCGCGGTACACGCTCGCGAAGCGCACGTAGGCGACCTGGTTGAGCGCCTTGAGCTCCTCCATCACGAGGTTGCCGATCACCGAGCTCGGCAGCTCGCGGTCGTACTCCTCGTGGCAGCGGGCCTCGACGCGCGCGGCGGCCTTCTCGAGCTCCTCGGTCGACACCGGCAGTTTCTCGCAGGCGCGCACCATGCCGAGCAGGACGCGCTCGCGCTCGAAGCGCACGCGCTCACCCGACTTCTTGACGACCCTCAGCGGCGTGTCCTCGACACGCTCGTAGGTCGTGTAGCGGAGGTAGCACTCCAGGCACTCGCGGCGGCGGCGGATCGCCGACCCCTCGGCGGCGGCGCGCGAGTCGACGACGCGGTCGTTGTCCTGCTTGCAGCGCGGGCACTTCATGAGGGGTACGCCCGGTCAATTCCGTCGGGCGGCGGGAGAGCTTCACACACAACATCTTGTGTGTCAATCCGACCACCCCTGCCAGCGGCTGCGGGATCGGCCCGGCTCACTTGCCGATGCAGAAGCGCGCGAAGATCCGGTCGAGCACCTCGTCGCCCAGCTCGAGCCCCAGGATCTGATCGAGAGGCGTGAGCGAAGCGCGCAGATCCGCGGCGACCAGCTCCAGCGCGGGCGGATCGGTGAGCGAGCGCAGGGCCGAGCCCAGCGCATTGAGAGCGTGCCGCAGTGCCTCGAGGTGACGCTCCGAGGTGATGAGCGGATCGCCCGCCTCCTCGGCCTCGTCGCCGCCCTCGAGCAGGCGCCGGCCGATGGCCGCGACGAGAGACTCGATGCCCTCGCCGGTGACCGACGACGTGGAGATCACCTCGCAGCCGGTGCGCTCACGCAGCGAGTCCGGCGTGAGCACCGCCGGCAGGTCGCTCTTGGTGAGAGCGATGAGCGGCCGGGTGTCGCAGACGACATGCCACACCGCGTCATCCCTCTCACCCCAGGGCTCGCTGCCGGGCACGCAGACGACGACGAGCGCGGCCTGCGTGATCTCGCGCTCCGTGCGGACGATTCCCAGCCGCTCGATCTCCCCCGCGGCGGCGCGCAGGCCCGCGGTGTCGATGACCGTGAGCGGCAGCCCCGCGATCTCGACGAGCGATTCGAGCGCGTCGCGCGTGGTCCCGGGCTCTTCGGCAACGATCGCCCGCTCGTGGCCCAGCAGGCGATTGAACAGAGACGACTTCCCGGCGTTGGGTTTGCCGGCGAGGACGACGCGTGCCCCGTCGCGCAGCAGCTGGCCGCGCT
>JABWBL010000649.1 GCA_013360535.1 Planctomycetaceae bacterium | reverse complement strand
GGCGCACCAGCACGATCCGGGCCGGGTCGGAGCGCAGGGACATGGCGTCGGGAGGCGGTGAAGTCGCGAAGGCGTTGCGGCGCACGGCGGCGCTTGGGATGCTCGCGACTCGCGCATCCTACAGCCGCCGCGCGCGGGCGGGGGACGGGCGCGCGCCACAGGCTCCCCGCATGATCCGCCGCATCTCGACCAAGTTCCTGCTGGCCGTGCTCGCGGCCGTGGTCGTGCCGTTCCTCGGTTTCGCGATCTTCGTCGAGACCCAGATGGCCGGGCGCCTCTCCAAGGACGTGGTGCTGTATTCGCTGAAGGGGCTCGCCGCCGACCTCGCGGTGCGCATCGACCGCGACGTCGAGGAGTTCAACACCAACACCGCGCTGCTCGCGGCCGACCCCGGCAGCTACCTCGCGATCGACGAGGCCCAGCGCGAGCGCGCGGGCGAGCTCGAGGGCGAGACGCTCGACGTGCGGCGCCTGATGCGCGACACGCAGGTCGACCAGTTCAACAACTGGGTGCTCGCCAAGCGCGACTACGACCTGCTGCTGCTCGTCGGCGCCGACGGGCGCTTCGTGATCTCGAACTCGATCGGGCGCTCGGGGCTGGGGCTGAGCGAGGACGTGCTGCTCGCGCTCGAGAGCCGCGATTATTCGCACGAGGTGTGGTTCGAGGCGGCGCGTGTCGGTCAGCCGTTCCGGCTCGACCAGCACGAGTCCGAGCTGCTCCCTCCGCGCCACGACGGCGCCAAGGACCCGGAGAACTACCACATCGGCTTCTCGGCCCCGGTCTACTGGCCCGTCGACGCCGACCATCCCGAGCGCTCGCGGCAGTTCCTCGGCGCGATCTTCGTGCTCGTCAACTGGAGCCGCATCCAGCAGGAAGTCGAGAGCCCGGTGCTGTCGAGCTACTTTCAGGGGCTCGTCGGTCCCGACGAGTTTCCTTCGGCCTACGGCTGGGTGTGGGCCGCGGACGCGGACACGATCCTCGCGCACCGCGACCCGAGCCTGTACGGCGAGAGCATCTCGAGCTCGGGCCGTGTGCACCTGCCCGAGATGGCCGCGGCGGCGCGTGCGTCGGACTGGGGCCTGTATCCGGAGTACGACTTCCAGGGGCGGCGCAAGAACGCGGCCTTCAAGCACACGCGCGCGCCGGCGCAGGGCGGCTTCGGCTGGGTCGTCGGCGTCGGCATCGACAACGACGACATCTTCCGCGGCGTGCGCGGGCTGCGCACGCTGCTGTTCCAGGCGACGCTGGTCGTGCTGCTCGTCAGCATCGTGTGGACGATGGTCGTCGCGCGGCGGACGACGGCGCCGATCGTCGAGCTGCGCGAGCACGTGATGAAGGTCGGCGCCGGCGATCTCGAGGCGCGCAACCAGGTGACGAGCGCGGACGAGCTCGGCGAGCTCGGGCGCGAGCTCAACCGCATGACGGGCGAGCTGCGCGAGGCACGCGAGAAGGTCGTGCGGGCCGAGAAGGAGGCCGCGTGGCGCGAGATGGCGCGCCAGGTGGCGCACGACATCAAGAATCCGCTGACGCCGATCCAGGTGTCCGCCGAGCTCTGCAAGCGCGCGCACGACGAGCGCAGCCCGGAGTTCGAGCGCATCTTCGAGCGCACGATGGAGATCACGCTGCGGCAGGTGGCGCACCTGCGCGAGGTGGCGAGCGACTTCCACGCGCTCACGGGCGTGCGCAAGGGCTCGTTCGAGCGAGTGCACGTCGGTCGCCTGATGGGGGAGGTGCTCGACCTCAATCGCGCCTGGGCGCTGGAACGGCGCATCGAGCTCGAGTTCGAGCGCGATGGCGGCGAGGTGCTCGCCGACGTGCCGGCGCTCCGGCGCGTGCTGCAAAACCTCGTGTCGAACGCCTTCGAGGCCATGCCCGACGGCGGGCGGCTGCACGTGCGCGTGGGGAGCACGTCCGAGCGCGTCGAGCTCGAGCTGCGCGACAGCGGAGTCGGGCTCTCGCCCGAGGTGCAGGCGCGCCTGTTCGAGCCGTACTTCACGACCCGCAGCACCGGCACCGGGCTCGGCCTCGCGATCGCGC
>JABWBL010000062.1 GCA_013360535.1 Planctomycetaceae bacterium | reverse complement strand
CCTTGCGCGCCGCCGTCTTGCGCGTGCGCGGCGGGACCGGGAGCTGGAACAGCGTCACGGGCCGCTGCGCGCGCATCACCTCGACACCCGACTGGGTCAACGCGAGCGTCGGGTATTGCCCGGGCGCGACGCGCAGGTGCTCGAGCCCGACGAGCTGCTCGATCCAGTGGCGGATCTCGCGTGCGTCGCGGTCGCGCAGCAGGCCGAAGGTCGAGAGCTGGTCGTGGCCGCACTGGCGCAGCTTCTCGGTCGATGCGCCGCGCAGCACATCGGTGACGTGGCCGGCGCCGTAGCGCTGCTGGCAGCGCACGACGCACGACAGGATCATCTGCGCGACGCGTACGGAGTCCGGCAGCGGTGCGAGCTCACCCAAGCACACGTCACAGGCGCCACAGCCCGACGGCTGCTCCCAGGCGCCGCCGAAGTGCTGCACGAGGAACTTGTGGCGGCAAGTCGCGCTGGTCGCGAAGGCGTACATCTCCGACAGGCGCGCGAGCGAGCGCTCCGCCTCGAGCGGATCGATCTCGACTCCGCGCGCGGCCGCGTCGGAGTGGCTGCGCTCCTGCAGGTTGCGCCAGCCGTGGTAGTCTGCGCCCGAGTAGAGCATCACGCACTCGCTGGGCAGCCCGTCGCGGCCCGCGCGGCCGGTTTCCTGCGCGAATTGCTCGACCCCCTTGGGCAAGGACGCGTGCACGACGAAGCGTACGTCGGGCCGATCGATGCCCATGCCGAAGGCGATCGTCGCGACGACGACCTCGATGTCCTCGGAAAGAAAGCGCTCCTGGTTCGACTGGCGCGTGCTCGCGGAGAGCCCGGCGTGGTAGGGGAGGCAGCGGATGCCCGCGGCGGCGAGCTTGGGCGCGAGCGAGTCGACGTCGGAACGCCGCAGGCAGTACACGATGCCCGCCTCGCCGGGATGGCGCCGGATCACCGAGAGCACCTGCTCGGTCTCGTCGGCGCGCGGCAGGAAGCGGTAGGTCAGGTTGGGGCGATCGAAACTGCCGACGAGCACGTCGGGCTCGCGCAGCGCGAGCTGGCGCACGATGTCCGCGCGCACTTCCGGCGTCGCGGTCGCGGTGAAGGCCTGGATCGGCACGTTGGGCAGGAGCTCGCGCAACTCGCCGATGCGGCGGTATTCCGGCCGGAAATCGTGGCCCCAGTGGCTGATGCAGTGCGCCTCGTCGACCACCAGCGCCGCGAGGCCGAAGGCGGCGAGCTCCTCGAAGAAACCGGGCACGACGAAACGCTCGGGCGAGACGAACAGCAGGCGCAGGCCACCGGCGCGCAGGCGCTGGAAGACGTCGCGCTTCTCCGAGAGGTCCTGCGCGCTGGTCAGCATCGCCGCCTGCACGCCGCTCTCCTCGAGACCGGCGATCTGGTCCTGCATGAGCGAGATCAGCGGGCTCAACACGACCGTCAGGCCTTCGCGCAGGAGCGCCGGCGCCTGATAACACAGGCTCTTGCCGCCGCCCGTCGCGAGCACGACCAGCGCATCGCGGCCGTTCAGCCCCGCGAGCATCGCCTCGGCCTGCAGCGGGCGCAGCTCCGAGTAGCCCCACACGCGGCGCACGAGCTCCTGCAGGGCGCCGAGGCGCGTCGCCTGCATCTCGGCGTCGACCTGCGCGCCCGCTCGTGCCTTCTCGCCGGTTTCCACGTGCCCTCGGGGCGCCGATTGGAACCGCTCGTGGCCCCAAATCAAGCTTCCTACGCGTCCTAATGCACGAAGCGCCCGCGCAAGTGCGGCGGCAGCAGCGGGCAGGCCTCCGACGGGGGCGGGAAGAGCTTCGTGCGGATGCGCGCCATGAAGTCGTACCCAAGGTCGAGAAGGGGCGCCGGAACGAGGCCGACGAGCGCTCCCGCGACGCGCCAGCCTCCGCCCAGCCGGCTTGCGACGTGCAGCATCGCGCGCGAGCGCACGAGCAGGCGGCCGTCGTCCGTGCGCACGACGACGCTGTCGGGCAGGCTCGCGGCGTCGCTCGCCATCACCTCCCTCGCGAAGGCCTCACCGAACAGCGGCGCAAAACGGAACGTCGGACTGCCCGGCGCTTCCTCGGCGAGCACGAAGCGCACCGAGCGCTGGCAGAAGCCGCACGAGCCGTCGTAGAAGAGCCACTCGGCCCCGCTCGCCCGCTTCGGCGCGAACCAACCCGGATCGCAGCACAAGGCGGCGTACCACAGCGGAGCGAGCAGCGGCTGGCTGCGCGACAGCCACCACGTCAAGAGCGAGCCCGCCAGCGCGAGCAGCGCCACCCAGCGCACGCTCTGCGGCAGGCGCCATCCGCCGCTTGGGTCGACGCGCCCGCGTGCATCGAACGACAGGTACGGCGCCGCCGGAGTCGCGAGGTGCAGCAGCACCGCGAGCGCGAGCCAGTGCACCTGCCCCGGGCCACGCTCACCTCCGATGAACCCGGCCGCGATCAACGTCGGCGCCAGCGCGTAGGCGCTCGCACGTTCCCAGATCCCGAGCGCAAACAGCACGCTCCACAACGCGCCGCTCGCCTGCAGCGCCACCTCGAGCGGCTCCGGCGCCGCCAACGCCTGCAGCACGAAGCGCACCGCCAGCCCCGCGCCCGCCAGCGCGCGCACGACGCTGTACTGACCACCCGTCCAGCCGTTCGGCGACGTGGGGCCGTCCATGGTGCGCGCGCGGGCGTTGGCTTCAACCGACGAGCAGCCGCGACTCGAGCAGCGCGAGGATGCGCGCGACGTTGGCTTCGACGCTTGCACCGACGGTGTCGAGGCGCAGCGCGGGCGACGTCGGCGGCTCGTAGGCCGTGTGGACGCCGGTGACGTTGGCGATCTCACCGGCGCGGGCCTTGGCGTAGAAGCCGGTCGAGTCGCGCTGCTCGCAGGCTTCGAGCGAAGCGTCGCAGTGCAGCTCGAGGAAACGCTCCGCACCGACGACCGAACGGGCGCGCTCGCGCTGTTCGGCGGTGGGGGAGACGAAGGCGGCGATCACGGCCTGGCCGTGGTCGTTCAGGAGCTTGGCGAGCTCGCTCGCGCGGCGCACGTGCTCGGCACGGTCGCGTTCGGAGAAGCCGAGATCGCTCGAGAGGCCCTTGCGCAGGCTCTCGCCGTCGAGCACGACCGACTGCAGGCCGCGCTCGAACAGCGTGCGCTCGAGGGCGTTGGCGAGCGAGCTCTTGCCCGAGCGCGGCAGGCCCGTGAGCCACAGCGTGAACGGCCGCTGGCCGACACGTGCGGCACGTTGCTCGGGCGTGACCGTGCCCGCGTGCGGCGAGAGGTTGGTGCCCGCGTCGTGCGAGCGCCGCTCGCGGTCGAGCGCCTGCTCGGCCGGCGTGCGGTCGAGGATCATGCCCGCGCCGACCGTGGCGTTGGTCATGCGGTCGATCAGGATGAACGCGCCCGTCTGGCGGTTGCGCACGTACGGATCGGCGCCGATCGGCTTGGCGCACTCCATGCGGATGCGGCCGATCTCGTTCAGGCCGAGCTGCGTCGCGCTCTCGCTCTTCAGCGAGTTGACGTCGATGCGGTAGCGCAGGTCGGTCACCGCGACCGGCGCCTGCAGCGCGCACTGCTGGATCAGGTACTGGCGGCCGGGCTCGAGCGCGGCCTCGTTCATCCACACGACCATCGCCTCGACGGCGTGCTCGAGCATCGGCGCGTTGTTGGGCCGCGCGATCAGGTCGCCGCGCGAGATGTCGATCTCGCGGTCGAGCGTGATCGTCACGGCCATGCCGGGGCCCGCTTCCTCGCGCTCGGCACCGGAGACGAACACCTGCTTGACGAACGCGCGCCGGCCCGACGGCAGCGCGACGATCTCGTCGCCCTTGCGCAGCACTCCCGACGCGATCGTGCCCGCAAAGCCGCGGAAATCGAGGTTGGGGCGCAGCACGAGCTGCACCGGCAGGCGCAGGTCGATCGTGTTGCGGTCGCCGGCGATGTGCACGGTCTCGAGGTAGTCGAGCAGCGGCGCACCCTGGTACCACGGCATCGTCTCCGAGCGGCCGACGACGTTCTCGCCGCGGCGCGCGCTCATCGGGATGAAGTGAACGTCGGGGATCGAGAGCCGCCCGAGGAACTCCGAGCACTCGCGCCGGATGGCCTCGAAGACCTCCTGCGAGTACTCGACCAGGTCCATCTTGTTGACCGCGATCACGACGTGCTTGATTCCAAGCAGCGAGCAGATGAAGGCGTGGCGGCGCGTCTGCGCGAGCACGCCCTTGCGCGCGTCGATCAGGATGATCGCGAGGTCCGAGGTCGAGGCCCCGGTCGCCATGTTGCGCGTGTACTGCTCGTGGCCGGGCGTGTCGGCGACGATGAACTTGCGGCGCGGCGTGCTGAAGTAGCGGTAGGCGACGTCGATCGTGATGCCCTGCTCGCGCTCGGCCTGCAGGCCGTCCATCAGCAGCGCGAAGTCGATCTCCTCGCCGGTCGTGCCGAAGCGCGTGGTGTCCTTCTTGAGGGCCTTGAGCTGGTCCTCGAAGACGCCCGCGGAGTCGTGCAGCAGGCGCCCGATGAGCGTCGACTTGCCGTCGTCGACCGACCCGCAGGTCAGGATGCGCAGCAGTTCCTTGCGTTGGTACCCCTCGAGCCAGCCGTCGATGCCGACGCGGTCGAGTTCTTCTCCGTGCAGCATCAGAAGTAACCCTCCTTCTTCTTCTGCTCCATCGAGCCGGCCTCGTCGTAGTCGATCACGCGTCCTTGCCGCTCGCTGGTGCGCGAACGCAGCATTTCCTCGAGCACCTCGCGCAGGTTGGAAGCCTGCGAGTCGACGGCACCCGTCAGCGGATAACAACCCAGCGTGCGGAAGCGCACCGAGCGCATCTCGGGCACTTCACCGGGCTCGAGCGGCATGCGGTCGTCGTCGCGCATGATCCACGTGCCGTTGCGGTTGACGACCGGGCGCGGCTTGGCGAAGTACAGCGGCACGACCGGGATCTGCTCCTTGTACACGTACAGCCAGACGTCGAGCTCGGTCCAGTTCGAGAGCGGGAACACGCGGATCGACTCGCCCTTGGCGACACGCCCGTTGTAGAGGTTCCACAGCTCCGGCCGCTGGTTCTTCGGATCCCACGTGTGGAAGCGGTCGCGGAAGCTGAACACACGCTCCTTGGCGCGGCTCTTCTCCTCGTCGCGGCGCGCGCCACCGAAGGCGGCGTCGAAGCCGTAGTGGCTCAAGGCCTGCTTGAGCGCCTCGGTCTTCATCACGTGCGTGTAGCGCTGCGTGCCGGCGTTGAACGGCGTGATACCCGCCTTCACGCCTTCCTGGTTGATCCACTCGATCAACGTGTGGCCGCGAGCCTTCACGAACTCGTCGCGGAAGCTGATCATCTCCTTGAACTTGAACGTCGTGTTGACGTGCATCAAGGGGAACGGGAGCTTGCCCGGGGCGAAGGCCTTCTCGGCGAGGCGCAGCATCGCCAGCGAGTCCTTGCCGATCGAGAACAGCATCACCGGCTTCTCGAACTGGGCAACGACCTCCCGGATGATCTGGATGCTCTCGGCCTCGAGCTGCTCGAGGTGGGAGAGGTGGAGCGTGGTCATGGTGTTGGAGGCGAGCTCTGGAGAGGTCGTGGCCGACGCAGGGCGCTCGGCGGGGAGAGGGTCGGCAGTCTTCGGCGCCTGTCCCCGGAGCGCTTGAAGGGCTCCGGGCGCCGGAGCCCGATCCCCACCAGCGTAGGGCGCAGCGTTGGCCGCCTGCAACCCGCCCGTGCCTTCCGTGGCCCGCGACGGGAAGTTCCTTCCCCTTCGGGAGCGCGCGCCTAGTCCTCGGCCCAGTTGCCCTGCAGCTTGCCGTCCGCCTCAAACGTCCGCGACTTGCGCGAGTTGTAGACGCTCACGAAGTACGTGCAGCGCTGGCAGACTTCGGGGTAGTCGCCGCGCTCGTGGCGCTCGATCAGCTCGGTGATGCGCGCGCCGGCCCAGATCTGGCCGAGCGGTTCCTCGTGGACGTTGCCGACGATCAGCTCGGCCTCGACGTCGCGGCAGGCGCAGGCGTTGACGCGGCCGTCGGCGAGCACGACGGGCTTGGTGAAGAGCAACTCGCACGCACCGCGCTTGTAGGGCATCTCGCGCGGCACGAGGCCGACCTTCGCGAGCTCTTCCGGCTTGACCTTGCCGGCCCACGAGTCGTAGTCGCCCATCGGCGCGATCTCGACCAGCCCACGCTTGCGGTACGCCTCGAGCCTTTCGTGCAGCTCACCCGTGCGGTTCGAATCCGGGCAACGCAGCGCGAGCGTGAAGCGCAGCTTCGAGCCCGTGCGCTCCTTGAGCTCGAGCAGTGCGAGCACCGCATCGCGCGCGGCCTCGAACTTCTCGACGCCCATGATCGTGTTCCACGTCTCGGCGTCGAAGCCGCCCCAGGACACGTGCACGTGCAGCTTCGACGCGTAGGCGAGCAGGCGCTCGGACTTCTCCGGCGTCATCAGGATCGCGTTGGTGTAGAAGCTGATCCCGCTGACTTGCTCGAGCGCCATCAGGTGGTCGAGCCGCTCGAACATGTGCTTGTCGACGAACGGATCGCCGACGATCGGCGTCAGCGACACGTGCCGGCCGCCCATCTCGAGGTACTGCCCGACGACGCGCCGGAAGTCGTCCATCGACATCGTCTGCTTGCGGCGCTCCATCTGCGGATAGGCGCAGAAGACGCAGCGCGCGTTGCAGATGTTGGTGCCTTCGACGTGCAGCCCACGCGGAACGCGGCGCAGCGACTCGAGCCGCGCGCGGATGCGGCGGCGGTGCAGCCGGTAGTGCCACTCCGTGTCGAGCACGTCGAGCCAGCGTCGCACGCGGGCGCGGGCGGCGGGCGAGAGCAGCGAGCGCAGGAGGGCCTTCACCACGGGGAGCAGTCTAATCGGGTGGGGGCGCGCTCTCGCTGGACTGCCTCCCAAGCGACAAGGCCCCGCCGGCGATCGCCAGCGAGGCCTCGTGGGCCTGTGGCGCGGAATCCGCGCCAGCTCGAGCTACTTCTTCGCGGCCTTCTCGGGGTTGGCCTGCGTGCTCATGAACTTCGCGATGCCCGCGACGAGCGTCTTGTCCGTCGTCGGCATCACCGGCGCGCCCTTGAACAGCGCGATCTCGATGAACTTGTTGCCTTCGTTGGCCTTCTCGCCCGATTCCGCGATCGTCTGCGCCTTGGGAGCGGACTCCTTCGTCGCGGCGATGTAGGTCGGCAGGCCCGCGAGGCTCGCGATGTCCTTGGCGAGGCTGAAGCCGAGCTGTTCCACTTGCGGGTCGAGCAGCACGAGCGAGCGCACGTTCTCGTCGCGCATCGCGTAACGCGTCACCAGCGTGCAGCCCGCGCGGTCGCCGAGCAGCGAGACGTTCGACGAGTGCACACCCGCCTGCTTGCCGATCCAGTCGGCCGCGGCCTTGACGTCGCGCAGGCAGAAGGCCCAGGCCTTCGCGCGCTCCTCGTCATTCAATTCCGCCCACGCCTTGTCCGTGCCCTGGCTCTCGCCGTGGCCACGCAGGTCGAGCGAGACCACCGCGAAGCCCTGCTTCCACAGGCGCTCGGCGACGTCGTTCAGGTCGGCGCGCTGCGCACCGGCGTCGTGCACGAGCACGGCCGCGGGCACGGCGCCCTTCTGGTCTTTCGGCGCCCAGAACGACGCGGCGATCTTGCGCTTGTCCTCGGCGACGAGCTCGATCTTCGTCCACGTTTCCGCCGCGGCAGGCTTGGCCTTCGCGGGGGCGGCGTTGACAGCGGTCTGGGCCGGGGCGGGGGTCGCGGCGAAAAGCAGCGCGACGGCGGCCAGGGCGGGGATCGTTGCCATGGAGGGTGCGGAACGCGCGGTCGACCGCGCGAGCGGGGTCAGGGTGGGATGGAACGGCCTGCCTCACATCCGGTCCGCGGCGCGCGCGGGCCAGCCCGAGGCCAGTTTCGAGACGCTGGGGGACGTATCGAGACAGCCGTTGCAGGGGTGTAAGGCTACGACTCTAGATTTGTCGGCTGCCTTGGCAACGGGTTTCATTCTGAAAATCTGTTCTTTGGCGGTGCTCGGCGTAGCCCGGGACGCAGGTGCTGAGGCCCCCAGTGCGTAGACCGCGCGCGGAAAAGCGTCTCCTGAAGTCGGGAACGCCCTCCCGTCGCGGCCGCCGGAACTTCGAGAGCCTTCCCTTGTCGCCGACGGGTCTCCGGCGGACTATCCGCTTGCCGTGAGCGCTTCCCGCTCCACCTCTTCGCCGTCGCGGGCCCGCCAGCTCGTGTTCGGCGCCCTGGCCGGCCTCGCCGTGGTGGGGGCCGGGGTCTGGGCGTTTCTCGCGAGCTCTCGATCGGGCGGCGAATCCGAGTCCAGCCCGCCGCAGGCCGTTATCGCCGCCGCGCCGGAGCCCGAGGCGGCGCTCTCCTTCGCCGACGCGCCCGCAGAGTCGAACTCGCCGACGCAGGAGCCCGCCACACGCGTCGCGCTCGCCACGCCGCCGCAGCTCGTGATGGAGCGACCGCGCATCTTCCGCGGGGGCGACACGATCCACGGTCGGCACCTGCTCGAGCACGCCGACGTTCCCGAGGGCCTGCTCGCGCCGCGCGCTTCGTTCGTGCTCGACGTGGTGTTCGAGGGCGCCGTGCGTTCGCTCGAGGTCGAGGTCGCGCGCGGCCAGTGGAGCTGCGACCTGCCGATTCCGTTCCGCGAGGTGCACACGCTCGAAGTACGCGACGTGCAAGTGGACGGGCGTCCGTGCGAGCAGCGCGCCGCGATCTCGTTCGCCGTCGGCGCCGACGGCCTTCCGACCGACGTCGTCGTGCGCAGCTGCTGCGCCTGGGACGCGTCGCTCGAGGTGGTCGACGCGCTCACGAAGCGGCCGCTCGACGAAGTGCTCGTCGTCGCGGCCGAGTCCGCCTCGCGCGAACTGCCCGTCTTTCACGCCCGGAATCCGGTGCCGGCGCCGCGGCTCGCGCCCGTCGACCTCGCTCCGTTCGCGACGAAGATGCCCGCACAGGTCTTCTTCGTCTCGAGTCCCGGCTACGGCTGGAAGCGCCTCGAGGTCGATCTCTCGCGCGAATCGTCCCACCGGGTCGAGCTCGTCCCCGGAGGCGACCTCACGCTCCTCGGCGCGCCGTCGGGCGGCGACCTGCGCCTGTCCGCCGTGCTCGCCGACGGTACCCTGCGCGAGGTCATCACCGGTTCGATCTCCACGCTCCCGTGGAAGCTGACCGGCCTCGCTCCCGGGGAGTACGAGGTGCTCACTTTCCCTTCGGCCTCGCCGTCGGATCCGTGGCTCACGTGCTTGTCCAGTCCGCCGCCCTCGCGCTTGGGACGCCTGAAGCTCGTCGATTCCAACGGCGAGCCCATCGAACTCGATCCCGTCGAGTCGGAGGAGCCCGACGCTCCGCCCAAGCCGCTGCCCCCGTTCCACCGCCGTGCGCGAGTGACCGTCGGCGCCAGCGCCGAAATCGTGATCGACCCCTGAGGCCGGATGAGCAAGGCGCGGACCCCGGATCGTTCCAAGCTCGCGTTCGGTGCCTTCGTCGGGCTTGCCGTCCTCGGGGCCGTCGTCTGGGGGCTGCTCGCGAGCTCCGGCTCCGACGGCGAGCTCGAGGCGAGCGCGCCGCTGGAGGAAACTGCCGCTGCGCCGGAGCCCGACGCCGCGCTCACCTTCGCCGACGCCCAGGCAGAATCGGACTCGGCGACGCAGGAGCCCGCCGCGCGTGTCGCGCTCGCCACGCCGCCGCAGCTCGTGATGGAACGGCCGCGCATCATCCACGGCGGCGAACCGATCGAGGGGCTGTTCTACCTCGGGCATCTCAACGCGCCGAACGGGCAAGTGCTGGCGCCGCGCGTGAACTTCGTGCTCGAAGTTGCGTTCGAAGGTGCCGTGCGTTCGCTCGATGTCGAAGTGGTGCGTGGTGCTTGGAGCTGCGAGCTCCCGGTGCCGTTTCGCGACGTGCAACGGCTCGAGGTCCGCAGCGTGCAGATCGACGGGCGACGTTGCGACGGTCGCGCGGCGCTCGAGCCGAACATCGGCGGCGAGGTGCTGCCCTCGCTGTTCGTGGCACGAGGCCAATGCGCATGGGATGCGCAGCTCGAAGTCGTCGATGCGCTCTCGAAGCGTTCGCTTCCGACCGCGCTAGTCGTGCCGGTCGAGGCGAACCAGCAGGTCGTGCCCTCGAACATGGGGCTCGAAATCACCCAGCCGCTCCGCGAGACTCCGCTGGACCTCGCTCCGCTCGCCAACTCGATGACCGAGCAGGCCTTTTTCGTCTCGAGCCCCGGCTACGCGTGGCAACGCATCGTCGTCGACCTGCGGCGCGAGACGTTCCAGCGGGTCGAGCTCCTGCCCGGCGGCGAGCTGTTCGTGCACGGCAGCGCCGCGAGCGGCCAACTGGAACTGGTCGAGGTCGGTCCCGCAGGCCCCGGCCGCCGCGTCGCGCTCCTCAACAGGTTCGCGCTGCCTCAGCTCATCCGAGGACTTCCCGCAGGCGAATACGAGCTGCGCACGCCGGTCGACGAACCTCCGGTCAAGCCCGTGGACGGTTCTCCGCGAGGCAGGGTGACCCTCGGAAAGATCACGCTCCAGACGCCCGAGGGTTCTCGCGAATTCGAGGCGGTCGAGTTCGTCGACGGCCGTTTCATCAGCACGCTCGGACCCGACGGGGCGCCTGCGCCATCCGCGCCGATCCAGCTCCGCGCGACCATCACCGCCGGCGCCCGCACCGAGCTCGTGCTCGACCGGTGAAGCTCACGATGCGCAACCTCTCGATCACGATGCGCTCGATGCTCGCGCTCGTCGTCGTCGCGGCGGGATGCACGGGGAGTTGGCTCTGGTGGAGGGGAGGCGCGTCGTTCGACGCGTCACGTCGCCTGGAGTCCGCTGAGCCGGAGACGGCGCTCGCGCTGCGTGTCGACGCCGCGCCGCAGGAACTCACGAACCTGCGGGAACTGCTGCCCGCAGCCGAACCCGCGAGCGAGACCAGGAGTGCCGATCCGCCCACCGGAATCGCATGGAGCGGCACCGTCGACTTCGAAGTCGAGCGCACCGACACGGCGCTCGCCGAGCGGTCGTCGCCGTCCGTCGGCGAGCTCTCGCTCACGTTCCGCAACCGCGACGGCACCACCGAGCGCGTCCGGACTCCGGTTCAAGGGAAAACCTGGCGCTGCGAGCTTCCGTTTCGGCCTGAATCCATCGACGAAGTTCGAGTGCGCGGCCTGGTCGAGCGCAGCGGCGTGTGGCGGCCTGCGGCGGGACGGGAAACCCTGCCGCTCGAGTTCGATTCGCCCGCGAGCGTGCGCCTCGTGCGCGCGACTCCTTCATGGCTGCGGGTCGTCGACGCTCGGACGGGCGCGTTGCTCCCTCAGGTGCGGCTCGATTTCACGCAGGCGCAGCCGTCGCCGACCCGGCACCTGTCGCTCGACTGGGGCCAGTCCTTTCGCACGCAGCCGATCGAGCTCGTCCCGCACTCGCCGCAAGCGACGGATCTGGACGGGACGTGGCTCGTGCGCGTCGGCGCTCCGGGCTTCGTCGCCTCCGCGCTCGCCGTCGAATTCGGAACTGGCCGCACCTACGAAGTGCGGCTGCAGCGCGCTGGCTCCGCGCGGCTCTGTTGGCCGTGGCCCGAGGACGAGGCGTGGCAGGCGGCGGCGCGCGCTCGAGGCGCGCGAC
>JABWBL010000648.1 GCA_013360535.1 Planctomycetaceae bacterium | reverse complement strand
AGCGCGCGCACCATCGGCAGCTCGAACACCTCGACCCCGTCGTTGGCGAGCGCCTGCAGGTCGGCGCGGAAACGCGGCTCGCGCAGCGCCGAGGCCACGAGGCTCACGCGCACGCCCCGCTTCGCGAGGCCGCGCGTCGCGTCGACGACGTGGCGCCGCGTTCCGCCGATGGTCGCCTCGATCACGTGCAGGACGTGCACAGCGCGGGAAGGCTAGTAAGCCCCGGTCCCCTTCACCACCGCGAAGCCGGTGAGCGCGATGATCACGATGTCGAGCAGGAACGACTGGTGCTCGATGTAGTAGATGTCGTACTCCATGTTCTCGTGGATCGCCTCGCCGCGTGCGTAGGAGATCTGCCACAGGCCCGTCAGGCCGGGCTTGACGCGCAGGCGCTCGCGCTCGAGCGGACCGTAGCGCTCGACGATGAACGCCATCTCCGGGCGCGGGCCGACGATCGACATCTCGCCGCGCAGCACGTTGAAGAGCTGGGGCAGCTCGTCGAGGCTGTAGCGCCTGAGCCACCGCCCGATGCTCGTGAGCCGCGGGTCGTGGTGACTCTTGGGCTTGGGCGCGTCGCCGCTCTTGTCCACGTACATCGTGCGGAACTTGAGCATCTCGAACAGCTCGCCGTCCTTGCCGACGCGCCGCTGGCGGAAGAACACCGGACCGGGCGACTCGCGCCGGATCAGGATCGCCGCGATCACGAACAGCGGCAGCGTGATCACCAGCGCGGCCGCGGCGACGAGCAGGTCGAGCGTGCGCTTGGAGACGCGCTGCAGGAAGGTCGGGTTGCGGTCGGGCCGCGTGACGAGCGGGATCGAGTCGAGCGTCTCGATGCGCACCTTGTGCGAGAAGATGTGATAGAAGCGCGGCACGACGTGGTAGATGACGCCGTTGCGCTCGAGCGTCTCGAGCAGGCCCAGCAGCGACTGCTCGTCCGCCTCCGGCACCGCGACGAAGACCTCGCTGATCTTGTGGCGCCGGATCAGGAACTCGAGCTCGTCGGCGACCCCGATCACCTCGAAGCGGTCGATCCTGCGCCCGACCTCGTCGGCCTTGTCCGAAACGAAGCCGATCAGGTTCAGGCCCAGGGTCGGCACCAGCACGAACTTCTTCTGCAGGCGCCGCGCCGTGTCGCCCGTGCCGTAGATCAGCACGTTGCGGTTGCCGACGCCGCGCCGGTGCAGCCACTGGATCACCTTGAAGCTCGCGAAGCGGCTCGCCGTCGTCAGCGTGCCGATCATCGCGAAGGCGAGCACGACGCCCATGCGCGAGAACTGCCACACGCCTCGCTCGTCGGTCAGCGTGATGTTGACGAAGTTGTGGAGCGGGATCAGCAGCCGGTAGATGCCGTGCTCGGGCAGGCCGGTCGCCGTGCGCAGGAGCAGCAGCAGCGCGTGCACGACGAGGAAACTCGCGACGGTCGACTTCGCGATCGCCTTGAACTCCTCGATGTTGAGCAGGCTCTTGAGCGGGCTGTACATGCCGTAGGCGTGGAAGCACACCAGCGTCACGGCCGAGGTCAGCAGGAAGACCTCGCGGTACACGTCGAAGTCCGGACCCGGCACGCCCGCGAGCGACTCGCGCAGGTGCCAGCCGGCGAAACACGCCAGCCAGATCACCGCCAGGTCGACGAGCACCTGCACGGACAGCACCAGCGGCTCGAAGTTGCGCCGCACGAAGGTCCCCGCGAACGTCATGGTCCGCGGCTCGCCTGGAGGCATGCCGTCGGCGCCGGAGAGCGGCGCGCCGGGCTGGCCTCGATGTTCTCGTGGGTTCCCATCGCCTCGGCCCGATTCCCGTCGGGGCCGTCCCCCGCCGGGCGGCGCCGGTCGCGCCGTGCCGCCAGAATGGGGATTCCAAAGGCTAGCGCGCTGGCGCGGCAGGGGCCAATTGACGAGTCGGTCACGTGGGGAGCGTGCGCTGGAGCCGGCGCACGAGCTCGGGCACGCTATCGGCGGCCCGTCCGGCCTGACTTGGGAAGTGGAGCTTGAACGAGACGGCCCCCAGGCCCGTCGCGGAGTCCGTCACGGCCCGCAGGCCCGC
>JABWBL010000647.1 GCA_013360535.1 Planctomycetaceae bacterium | reverse complement strand
GCTTCGATGCAGCGAGCGACGCGCTCGACGAGCTGCGGCGCGCGCGACGCGTCGAGGTCGCCCGGAGTGAGCGCGAGGAGCGGCGGCGGGAGGCGCGGGGACGCGCTCACGGCGTGCCGTCGAGCTCGACCAGGTAACCGAATTCACGCAGGAGCGCGTGCAGGCGCTTGGGAGCGAAGCGCGACTTGAGCTGCAGGCGGCGCTCGTCGAGCACCTCGCGCACGTAGCTCTTGACGCCGGCGTCGTTCTGGAAGCGCTTGAGCGTGTCGGGGTTGTCGCCGCGCAGCACGAGCGCGCCGTCGAGGTGCAGGAGACCCGCTCGCCCTGCCCAATCTCGCACGGAAAACAGCACGTTCTGCGGCACGGGCGTGCGCGACTGGTTGCGCAGCACGGAGAGCATGCGCGAGAGGTACATGCCTTCGGAGAGCGCGCGTTGCACGGAGCGCTCGTGCAGGCGAAAGTGCAGCGTCTCGCCCTGGCGCTCGCGCTCGCAGAAGCGGTCGAGCTCGTGCACGAGCGCCGCGTCGTCGCCGGTCGGGAACAGCACGACCTCGAAGTCGGGCGTGACGATCAGGCTGCCGAGCATCGGCGCCCCGCTCGCGACTTCCTCGACCACGCCGAGCAGGCGCGCGCCCGAGCGCGTGAGCCGCATCGCGACCGGGCGGCCGGCCTTGTCGTACCCGAGGTCGACGATGCCGAACAGGTACAGGCGCTGGCGCACCCAGCGCGCGAGGTTCCACGCGAGGCGCTGCGGATCCTCCATCGGCGTGTAGCTTCCGGCGCCGGCGCGCGCGCCGAAGTACTCGTCGACAGCGAGCTGGTCGAGGCCGGCGAGGTACGTGTTGCGCGCGAGGAACGGCAGGTACATCAGGTCGTACCAGATGCCGGGATCGACGCGCTTCATCAGGCGCATGAAGATGCGGCGCAGGCGCACCTGGTGGTACCAGTCGCCGGCGACGTCGCGCTCTTCCGTCGCGTACTCGACGAGGCCGGAGAGCTTCTGCTCGAGCGGACGCTGCTCCCACTCGCGGCCGGCGGTCGCGATCGCGAACGTGCGCTCGCCGGTCGACTCGATCAGCCCGCCGGCGCGCGTGAACTGGAAGATGAAGTCGAGCACCGCCGCGCGCGAGAGCTCGCGGCCGGGGTTGGGGATCAGCTCCTGCAGGATGCGCTTTTCGGTGGTCTTGAAGATCTCGCCGCGCACCGTGAAGCGCACGTTGTGCTCGATCAGGAAGCCCATGAAGCGCGAGATGTTGCTGACGAGGTCGACGCCCAGGCCGTGGTCGGTGTGTGGCGCGTCGGGGTCGCCGGGAACCGCGACGCGGCGCAGCCACGCCAGGGCGACCTCGTTGAACACGATCAGCGTGTCGTCGGCGTGCTGGATGCCGTAGCGCGAGAGCTCGAGCTTCTCGACCGTGCCGATCAGCGATTCCTCGAGCACCTGCTTCCAGCGCAGCCCGTTCCACGGCCCGGAACCGTCCTCGAGGCGCTCGAACAGCCCGCGCGGCAGCACGCCGCCGAACTGCAGCACGCACTTCTCGACGAGCGGCCTCACGTCCTCGGGCAGGCGCTCGACACGCGCGAGCGCCGCCGCCTCGTTCGAGTACATTTTGTACATCTCGCGCAGGCGCGTCGGCGTCATGCGCTTGCCGCGCGCGGGATCGTCGTACTGGCGGTCGAGGAAGCCGCGCAGCGTGAGGATGTCGAACACGCCCCGGCGTTTCGCGCGTTGCTGGCGCAAGAGGCCGTCGCCGAGCTCCATCGGAACCGTCCAGGCCTTCGCACCCGGCACTTTCGAGCGGCGATCGGCGGTCTCGAGCAGCACGCCGCTGCGCGCGAGCGTTCCGACGGAAGCCTCGAGTTCGTAGTGCGAGAGGTGCGCGAGCAGGCGGTGCTCGGCGAGCTCCGCGAGGCTGTGGGAGTACCCCGGAGCGTCGAGGAACATCAGCAGGATCTGCGCCGGACGGCGGCCGAGCGAAGCCACGCGCGCCTCGGCCGTCTCGCCATCGCTCATCCACGCGGCGAGCGCGCGCCGCAGGTCGTCGA
>JABWBL010000061.1 GCA_013360535.1 Planctomycetaceae bacterium | reverse complement strand
CTCGCCGCGATCGAGCAACGGCCCGCGCCGCGGCTCGTTGCCCAAGCTCACGTTCTCCGCCACCGTCAGGTGCAGCGCGAGCGACAGCTCCTGATGGATCATCGCGACCCCGGCGCGTCGCGCCTGCGCGGGCCCGTCCGGCCGATAGGGCTCGCCGTCGAGTTCCATCGTGCCGCCGTCGGGCCGGAGCGCACCCGCGAGCACCTTCATCAAGGTCGACTTGCCCGCGCCGTTCTCGCCGACGAGCGCGAGCACCTCGCCCGCGCGCGCCTCGAGCTCGACACCTCCCAACGCCACGGTGGCCCCGTAGCGCTTCTCGATGCCTCGCATGGCCAGCCGGACGGTCACGGGCGGGAGCCTACCAGCCCGCGCTCCGGCGCCTCGGCGGGCCATGCTCCGCCGGGGCGGCGTCCCATGCCTGAAACAGAAATGGGTTTCCGGTGATCGTGAGCACCCTTTGCCGTGTCAGGCTCGTGAAAAGCCGCCTGACAAACCCGTCATTCCAGCCTTGGCGCCCCCGACCCGGGTAGCGTTCTAGGAGTTCCCAAAACCCGCCCTCGAACCTCATCGAGCGGGTGTGCGGGAGCCTCGGCCCCTGACTTTTGGCCGGGACCCAGTCCGAACTCCCCCGTCACTCTCCATGAAGAGCCTTGCGTTGGTTCCCTTCGCGTCGCTGCTCCTCGCCACTTCGGCGCTGGCCCAGGACGACGTCCTCACCCTCAACGTGCCGATCGAGCACGTCGGCACCCTCCACATGGCCACCGGCGTGATCACTCCGCCGATCCAGATGGGTCCGGGCATGGCCGCGCTCGCCACTCCGGGCGTCATCTACAACAACAACGCGCTCCCCTACGCCGTGGCGCCCTGCAACACGGTGTTCATCAACGGCATCGCGCTCGGACAGGCGCGCATCGACGACGGTCGCATCCCGACTCGCACCTCGCCGGCTCCCGCCACGGGCGCCCTCGACGAGTACTTCGTCTCGTCGTTCCAGATCGGCTACTGCACGACCGAGGATGACCCGAGCATCGGCGGCCCCGGCGCCCGCGTCACGGTCCTCTTCTGGGAGAACTACGACGGCTGCATCGACCTGACGACGGCCGGAGCCCCGACCGCCGCCTACAACCTGACCCTGCCCGGCACGCTGACCACCGGCACCAACCGCTGCGTCACGATCAACATCAACCTCGTCGGCGGCTTCGAGTTCACCATGAAGGGTGACGCGGAAGGCACTTTCAACGGCACGGCGGCGGACGACAAGTTCGGCTGGGGCATGCAGGTCAACACGCTGACCACCGGCAAGACGATCTCGATCATTCGCGCCGGCCAGCTCACGGGCTCCGGCGCCACGGTCGCGGGCGACGGCACGCACTACCAGAACCCGGGCACGGTCCAGGGCACGGGCCTCGACAACGACAACCTCTACTACCTGTCGACGAGCGCGACGGCCGGCAACTGCTTCGCCGGCGCCACGACGCAGACCACCTGCCCCTCGCAGCCCGGTCCGATCTACGGCGGCTACTACCTGCAGATGACCGCCGCCGACCTGACCGACTGCAACGGCAATGGTCGTTCCGACGACCGCGACCTCGCGCTCGGCAGCAGCGTCGACCTGAACGCCAACGGCGTTCCGGACGAGTGCGATCCGCCGCCCGCGCCGGTGAACTACTGCACGGCCGGAACGACGACCAACGGCTGCGTCGCGGCGATCGCCGCCTCGGCCAACCCGAGCGTCTCGTTCGCCAACGCCTGCAACATCGCCGTCTCGAACATCGAGGGCCAGAAGTCGGGCCTGATCTTCTACTCGATCACCGGGCAGGCTTCGGCTCCCTGGAACACCTCGAGCTTCCTGTGCGTGAAGTCCCCGACCCAGCGCACCGGCACCCAGACCACCGGCGGCACCGTGAGCGCCTGCGACGGCGCCATGTCCCTCGACTGGAACGCCTACCAGACCTCCAACCCCGGCGCCCTCGGCAACCCGTGGCTCTCGGGCACCAAGGTCCAGGTCCAGGCGTGGTTCCGCGACCCGCCGGCTGGCAAGTCGACGAACCTCTCGGACGCGGTCGAGATGACGTACGTCCCGTAGTCGCCGACTTCGCGGAACCACCTCAGCCGCGCCGCGCGAAGCGCGCGGCTTGGGGGCTTCCTCTCCGGGGACGCATTGAGCGTCCCCGGAGCTTCTTCTGGCCGCAGGAGAAACAAGGCAGCGGCCAGAAGAAGACGAACTTACCTTCCGCGACCCGCCGGAAGGCCAAGTCGACGAACCTCTCGGACGCGGTCGAGATGACGTACGTCCCGTGATATGGGTGGACCTGTCAAGCACTCCTGACGGATCACGCTGACAGGTTGGAATTGTGCGGGGCCGGTCGCCTTCATCAGGCGGCCGGCCCCGATCGTTTCGAGGGCGTCGAAGCTCGAGGTGGGGGAGCGGCGTGCGGTGCGCTCACGCCTGCCAGTTGAGCCACTGCTCGTTGGCCTCGTCGAGGTCGCGTTGCAGCTCCGCGATGCGGGTCTGCACCTCGCGCGACTTCGGGGCGCTGCGATAGACCTCTTCGGAGAGCAGCGATTCGTTGAGGCTCTTGAGCTCCTCCTCGAGCGCGATGATCTTCTGCTCGAGCTTTTCGAAGGCCCAAGGGTTGCGGATCTTGGCCGAATTCGAGGGCTTGGCGGGTTCGGCGGCGGGAGCGGGCCTGGCCGCGGATCTTGCGAGCTTTTGCGCCTCTTCGCGGGCGGCGGAGGCCTGCGCGGCGCGCTCGAGCTTGATACGGCGGTACTCCGAGTAGTTGCCGGTGTAGAGCGTCGCGGAACCGTCCTCGACCTCGAGGATGTGCGTGCACAGGCCGTCCAGGAACTCGCGGTCGTGGCTCACGCACACGAGCGCACCGTCGAACGCACCGAGCATCTCCTCGAGCGACGTGCGCGCCGCGAGATCGAGGTGGTTGGTCGGCTCGTCCATCGCGAGCCACGAGATCGGCGTCGCGAGCAGCTTCGCGAGGCACAGGCGCGCGCGCTCGCCGCCCGAGAGGTTGCGCACGGGCTTCTCGACTTCCTGCCCGCGGAACAGGAAGCGCGCGAGGTGCGAGCGCAGCTCGAGGTCGGTCCACTCGGGCTTGACGCGACGCAGCTCGGACATGCCATCGTTGTCAGGCTTGAGCTCGCTCGTGTCCTGGTCGTAGTACCCGCAGGTCGCCTTGTGGCCGAAGCCGATCTCGCCCGCGAGCGGCGCCGTGCGGCCCGCGAGCAGCTTGAGCAGCGTCGTCTTGCCCGCGCCGTTGGGACCGACGATGCCGAGGCGCTGGCCGCGCCCCAGCCGCAGGTCGAGGTTCCTGAACAGCTTGCGCTCGCCGTAACCGCCCGCGAGGCCGCGCGTCTCGAGCACCATCTCGCCACCCCGCTCCGCGCGCGGCGGCGGGATCGCGGGCTTGCGCACGTCGCCGTAGGGCGCGTTCAGGCGCACGAGGTTCTCGAGCTTCTTCTGGCGGCCTTTCGCCTCGGCCGTGCGCTGCGAACCCATGTGGCGCCGGATGAACTCCTCTTCCTTGCGGATGAAGTCCTGCTGGATGTCGAACGCGCGCTGCTCGCTCTCGAAGCGCTCGGCCTTGAGCTCGAGGTACTTCGGGTAGTTGCCCACGTACATCTTCAGCATGCCGCGCTCGAGGTCGAGCATGCGCGAGACCGAGTTGGTGAGCAGCCGGCGGTCGTGGCTCACGATCAGCACCGCGCTCTTGAGGCTGACGAGCCAGCTCTCGATCCACTCGATGCCGCGCAGGTCGAGGTGGTTGGTCGGCTCGTCGAGCAGCAAGAGGTCGTGGCCCGCGACGAGCTCGCGCGCGAGCGCCGTGCGGCTCTTCTCGCCACCCGACAGCGTCGACGCCTCGCGCGACCAGAAGCTCTCGGGCAGGCCGATGCCGTCGAGCACCGCGCCGACCACGTGCGACAGGTCCCAGCCGCCGAGGCGCTCGAGGCGGTGGTGCAGCTCGTCCTGGCGCTTGACGAGGCGGTCGAGCTCGAGCCCCTCGACCTCACCCATCGTCATGTGGATGCGCTCGAGCTCCGCCTCGATCGCGCGCGCCTCCTCGAGGCCGCTCTCGACGTACTCGCGCACCGTCTGGCCGGCGACGAAGCGCGGGATCTGCGGCACGTGGCCGAGGCGCGAGCCCTTCGCGATCGTCACGCTGCCGCCGTCGGGGCGCTCGAGGCCCTCGATGATGCGCAGCAGCGTGCTCTTGCCGCCGCCGTTGCGACCGACGAGCCCGACCTTCTCGCCGGGATCGATCTGGAACGTGACCCCGCGCAGCACGTCCTGCGCGCCGTAGTGCTTCCGCAGGTCGTCGACGATCAGGAGGCTCACGAGGGCAAAGAGAGTATCCGCTGCGGCGCGGGCGGCAAGTCGCGCCGACCCGCGGGCCTCACTTCTTCTTCGAGAGCCAAGCCACGAAGGCGGCTTCGAGGTCCTTGTCGGGCGCGTCGCTCGCACCGATCGTGCGCCGGGTGACCGTCGGCGCGACCTCGTACAGCGGGTTGCGCGCCATCCCGGGTTGCCACGGGATCTGCTTCAGTTCCCGGCAGAGCTCGTTGAGCAACGAGTCGTCGCGGCCGGGATTCGTCGCGAGCCAATGCACGAACGCGGCGCACCACGCGCGGTACAGCTCGGCGAAGCCCTTCTTCGCGCCCGAGCCGCCGGCGACGACGGCCCCGGGAATCGCGGCTTTCTCGCCGAGCAGCGTCGCGGGAATGCGCGCCACGAACTCGGTCTTGTCGAGGTCGAACACCTTCAGGCCTTCGGCGTCGACGGCCGCACGCAGCGGCGCCTCGAACCACGTCGCCGACGCGCCGCCGCGGTAGGGGCTCTTGTGGCGCGTCACCCACAGCAGGATCTCGAGCAGCGAGCCCGAGCCGAGCGTCGGCGTCGTCGCCTGCACGTCCGCGTGGCCCGTGCAGACCGTCTCGTCGCTGCCGCACACCGCGATCGTGTCGCACAGCGCGAGCCCTTCGCCCCACCAGCCCGGCGCGGCCGGCGTGCACCAGATCGAGAGCATGTGCGCCGAGGCGTGCACGTTGTTCTGGCGCAGCTCGAGCGCGTCGAGCTCGCGGTCCTTGAGCGGGTTCGCGCGCTCGCTGTCGCCGATGCCGGTGAAGGCGAGCACCATCATGCCGGGCACGAGCTGCGCCGAGCTCGCGCGGCGCTGGAACTCGATGCACAGGCCGGCGCCGAGCTCCTTCTCGATCTCCGCCGCCGCACCGATCAGCCCGAGGTACTGCGCGCGGGTCGGCGCGACGACCATCGTCACCGCGAACGTGCGCTCGTCGAGCAGGCGCCGGAAGAAGTGGCGCTCGAGCACCTCGACCGCGGCCTTCACCTCGGGCGTCACGTCGGGCACCACGTTGCCGCGGAAGCTCGCGGTCCAGCGCTCGAGTACCGCGATCGCGTCGTGCGCCTTGGCGAGATCGCTCGACGGGCTCGCCATGCGATCGATCCAGGCCTCCTCGAGCTTGACCAGGTCCTGCGCGAGCTGCGCGAACTCCTTCACCGGCGGCCCCGCGCGCGACTGCAGCTTCTCGCCGAGCACCCGCTCCGGGATCCACAGCTCGAACGCACCCAGCCGCACCCGCGTGTGCAACGCCGCCAGCCGCCGCTGCACGCCGTCGGGCTTCGGCGCGTCCTTCGGCCGCCGCTGCTCCACTTGCACGAGCAGCTCGTGCCCCGCCTTCTCGAACGGCAACGGCGGCGCCTGCACCGGCGCGAGCGCCAGGCACAGCCACGCGAGGACGCCGGGGAGCAGTGTGGACGAACCCATGGGAAGAGGGTGGAGGGGCTAGCGGCGCGGTCGCGCACGGTCACCGGGCCGGGGGGGCGTTTTCCGGTCGACCCGTGCGGGGCCTACGCACTTCGCAAGAAAGAGCGTAGCAGCGGGCCGGATTCTGGACTGCGGTCGAACTCTCGATGCTTGGAACTCAAAGGACGCGGGTCCCACGTGCCCCAGCCGCCCTCGACTCCAACCCGGACACTCTCCATGAACACCGCACAGCTCCCTCGCTCGGCCCGGTTCCTCCGCCAGAGTCCTTGGCTCGCCCTCGCGCTCTCCGTCGCGCTCGTCGGCGGCTGCTCGGATGGGGATGACGGCGCTCAAGGCCCCGCCGGGCCTCCCGGTGGAGGCGGTTCGACCTCGACCGAGATCGTGCAGGGTGACGACCTCCCCGGCATCGAACTCGTCATCACTGGCCTGCGCGGAGGGAGCGGCGCGGGCGGGCGTTTCCTGCCGGGCGACCGCATCACCTTCGACTTCACCGTCGAGAAATCCAATGGCGACGAGTGGGACCTGAGCGAGTTCGGCCGCGCGCGCGCCCTCGTCTCCGGCCCGACCTCCAACTACCAGCGCGTGATCGCCGAGGTCACCGACCTCGCCACCGCTGCCGTCGAGAACCCCAGCGGCGGCTACAGCTACACGTTCGCCGCGGCGATCCCGAACACCTACCTCGCGCCGTACAACGACTCCGCCTCGTTCGGTCTCTCCGATGGGGAGCTCACCGGTCAGCCCCTGCTCAACGGCACGTACACGCTCGGCGCCTACGTGGCCTGGGACTACACCGTCGAGGGAGACGCGTACCGCGACGCCGGCAACGCGACCTTCGATTTCGTGATCGGCAACACCGGCTCGGTCGAATCGCGCGCCGTCGTCGGTCAGGAGAACTGCAACCAGTGCCACTCGGACCTGCAGGCGCACGGCCAGATGCGGCACAGCGTCACGCTCTGCCTGATGTGCCACACCGCAGGCGCCGAGGACCGCAACAACGCCAACGTCGCGGGCGGCACTCCGGGAGTGTCGATCGACTTCCGCGTGATGATCCACAAGCTCCACAACGGCTGGCACCTGCCGAGCGTGCTCGGCATCGGGACGAACGTCAACGGCACCCGCGACTATGCCGCGACACCGCAGAGCTACCAGATGGTCGGGTTCGGCGACTCGCTGCACGACTACTCGCACATCGGCTATCCGCGCATGCCGAGCGCCTACGTGTCGTACCTGTTCGACTCCACGGGCCAGACCTACCAGTACGCCGCGGGCAACGGCCCGATGCCCCGCGACCAGGGCTACTCCGCGCTGACCCTCTCGCAGAAGCTGCTCGAGGACAAGGTCCGGGCCGGCGCCGTCGACTGTGCGTCCTGCCACGGCGATCCGGACGGAGCGGGTCCGTTCGCCGCTCCGGCGCAGGGTGACTTCCACCAGTCCAATCCGACGCGTCAGGCCTGCGGCTCGTGCCACGACGACATCGACTGGACTCTGCCGTACACCTCGAACGGCCAGACCATGCCGGCGCAGAACGACGACTCGGCCTGCACCCTTTGCCACGAGGCCAGCGGCAACCCGCTGGCGGTCTTCGATGCCCACCGACACCCATACGAGAACCCGAGCTTCAACACGGGCGCGAACGTCGAGTTCACGGCCATCGGCGGCGGTACCGGTCCGGGCGGGAACCACATCGCGGGCGACCCCGTGAGCGCGACGTTCTCGGTCACGGATGACTCGGGCACCGATCTTTCGCTCAACGATCTCACGCGCTTCCAGATGATCGTCGTCGGCCCGAGCAGCAACCCGCAGTGGCTCTCGCCGAACGCGAACAACTTCGACTTCACCTTCCGCAAGTCCGGCAGCTTCACCGGCAACGGAACGATCACCAAGCCCACCGTTTCCAGCGGCGCGATCGCGCAGGCCGTCGCCGTCGTCTTCACGTCGTCGACGACCTTCGACGTCGTCGGTTCGGTCAGCGCGACGCTGCCCGCGCAGGCGATCGGCGCGGGTTCGGGCTCGACCGCGCCTGTGTCCTACAACGGCTTGACCTTCACGGTCACGCAGGGCACGACGGCCTTCGCCAACGGGGACCGCTGGTACTTCGAGGCGTGGCCGCTCGCTGCGAGCTACAGCCAGTTCCTGCCGCGCGACCTCGTGTTCGAGCGGCTGGGCGCGGCGACCGGCGGTGCTCAGACCCTCACGGCCGGCAACACGCCGGTCTACTGGGGTCGCGAGGTCGTGTACGAAGTCACGACCACCGGCGCGAGCTCGGTCCTCACGGGCTCGGGCGAGACCATGGCGAGGTACATCGTCGCCGACGCGAGCACGCTCGCCGGCGTCGCGGTCGGGGATCGGCTCGTCATCGACGCCGGTGGCCCCTCCGAGGAGTACTGCCAGGTCTCGCGCATCGAGACCGCGAGCCCGGTCAACGGCGCCGACTACGGCGCGCTCGACCGCTTCTTCGTCACCGTGCAGACCCGATACGCGCACGGGCCGGGTGAGGTGGTGCAGGAGGTCACGCTCAGCACCAAGCGCCAGGGCATCGACTACACGCTGGCGCAGTCGGGTGCCACGGGCGTCGATCTCCTCGCGGGCCGCTTCACGGCCGGACGGGCGGTGCTCATGAGCTACCGCACGCACGTCCGCTTCGGCTACTACCGCGCTGCCGGCGACACGCTGCAGGACGTCTACCTCCCCAGCACCGGCGACTCCGAGGATGTGGAAGCGAGCTGGGGCGACTGGACGGCGCTCCCGATCGTCGACGGGACCTACACCGTTGGCGCCTGGACCCACCGCGACTTCACGGTGACCCCGCTCGGCATCCTCACGGCGACCGGAGCGCAGACGAACCTCGCCACGGACAACACGACGTACCGCATGATCTCGCCGCCCGCGAAGCTCGACTTCCTGTTCGGTGGAGCGACCGAGCTCACCACGCGGGGCGTGATTGCGGACGGTGCCTCGTGCAACCGTTGCCACGGCGACATCCAGGGGCACGGCAACGGTCGGCGCGGCTGGGAAACCTGCCTGCTCTGCCACGCCTCTCCGGGCATGGAAGACGCGGCGCAGTACGCGTTCAACAACTGGTACATCGGGCCCACGCCCGGTGTGACCATGGACTTCCGCACCATGCTCCACAAGATCCACATGGGCAAGGAACTGGCCAATGCCTCGACCTACGAGGTCAACGGCATCTTCCTCGGCGTGGCGTACCCCGTAGGCGTCGAGGACATCGGGTACCCCTCGCTGCCGGGCGGCACTCGCAACTGCGAGTCGTGCCACGGCGACGGCAATCCGGCGTGGCTCGCGCCTGCGGACCGTGACCACCCCAACTCCGCGATTCCGCAGGTTCGCGAGTGGCGCGCCGTGTGTGGTTCCTGTCACGACTCGAACTCCGCCAGTGCGCACATCGATGTGCAGACCGCGGCCAGCGGAGCGGAGTCCTGCTCGCTGTGTCACGGTCCCGGCAAGGAGTGGGATGTGGAGCGCCGTCACAAGGCCTATTGAGACCCGGTGACCACGACAGGAACGACGGGATACTCGCGTGCAGCGCTCGCACTGGCCGTTCTGGCCGGCGCGGGCGCTGCCCTCGTCGTTCTGCGGACGCAGGGGGAGAGCGGTGCCGCCGCGACGCCGATGGCGGAAGCGGAGGTTGCTCTTCGATTGCCGGAGCGCTCCGGCGCGGAGCCACGCACCACGTCTCGGCAGGAGCCCGCGCCCTCGCCGCGAGTCGACTCGGACGACATGGCGACGGCCAACCTCGGCGGCGCGTCCGGAACGCGTGTCGCCACCAAGGAACGCGAGCTTCGCAGCGCGTACCTCGAGCGTCAGCGGGCCGAGCCCGGCTGGCTCGAGCGTGAGACCGCCGCGCGGCTGGGTTCGGAGTCGTCGAGCGTCGAGCAGGTGGCGTTGCTGCGCGCGCTGGAGGACTGCAAGTCGGGCGAACTCGTGCGCTGGCTGGAGCACGCGGTGCGAGCCTGTGAGGACACGGCGACCGCACAGGGCGTCTCGGTCCCGACTTTCGCGCTGACGCGCCTGCGTCAGGTGGCGGCGCGCGATCCCCTGGCGCGTCAGGCACTCGTGCGGCTGGCGTTCGAGCCACCGCAGCTCTCGGGAGCCCTGCGCCGATCCGCTGCGTCAGCTGTCGCGGCCTGTGCGGATGTGGAAGAGCTGGTGGAGCTCGAGCTCAGGCTGCGCCGCGAGCAAGATCCGGAGTTGCTCGCCAGCGCGTTGTCGGCGCTGGGAGCGCGAAGCGGCGAGCGCGCCGTGTCCGCCTTGTTCGCGCGCAATGGCTGGGAACCGCCGCCTCCGCGTGAACTGCCGACGGACACGATCCTCGAGTGACCACGCCGCGCGGCGTCACTTGGCGTCGGCCGGCGGGGCGGCGGCGGCGCTCAGCGCCTCGCGGATCTTGTGGACGCCATGCCAGGCGCGGTTGCGCAGCGATTCGTCCTCGTGGGCGAGCTGGCTGGCGCCCGGAGGAAATTGCAGTTCCTCGGCCGGGAAATAGGAAGAGCGCAGCTTCTTGTCGAGCGCGTTGAAGAAGCGCGTGGTCTTGCTCTTCTCCTCGAGGCCGCTGCCGCAGCCCATGTGCACGGGCACCTTGATCTGGCGCATCTCGGCGGCGACGGTGACGCCCTCGAGGCATTCCGTCGGGGAATAGGCGAGCACGCCGTCGACGGCGGCCGGGTTGCGTGCCGCGAAGGCGAGCGCGAGGGTCGCGCCGGTTCCGCTGCCGAGCAGCAGCACCTTGGCGTCGGGTCGCAGCTCCTTCGCCCATTCGACCGCCGTCGCCACGTCGTCGAGCGCCTCGGTCAGCGTCGCCGGCTTGCCCGCGGCCTTCTCGAACGCCGCCGCCGTCGCGTTGGCGACGCCGTCCGCTTCCTTGCCGACGCGCAGGTCGACGGCGAGCGCCGGACAGCCGTACTGGATGAACTCCGCGGCGATCTTCTTGAACTCGCCGCGCGAACCCGCGGCGTCGTGCAGGCACACGACCGTCGGCCCACCCAGCACGCCACGCGCCTTGGTGTAGTCGGCGGTGAGCTCGAAGCCCTTGCCCGCACGCGTGACGGTCTCGACGACCGGCAGGAGGCGCTTGGGAGCTGCAGCCGCCGGCGGTGCCGGAGGTCCACCTTGGCCCGGCGCAGGTTCCTGCGGAGCGGTGGGGCAGAGCGCGAGGGCGAGGACGGCGAGTGCGGCGAGGTTCGGCATGGCGAGGCTCCGAGGGCGGCGGGGAGGCGGCCCCGCGCGCGCGAGCAAGGTACCATCCGCGCTCCCGACGAGAGGCGAGCGATGGCGACCCTGTTCACCAAGATCATCCGTGGCGAGATTCCTGGCCGTTTCGTGCATCGCGACGAGCACTGCGTCGCCTTCATGACCATCGCGCCGATCCGGCCGGGCCACACGCTGGTCGTCCCGATCCGCGAGGTCGACCACTGGATCGACCTGGGGCCGGAGCTCACCGCGCACCTCTTCACGGTCGCGCAGCGCATCTCGCGCGGCATCCAGAAGGGTTTTGGCTGCCGCAAGGTCGGGCTCTCGATCATCGGCCTCGAAGTGCCGCACTGCCATTTGCACCTTCTGCCGCTCGACCATCCCGACGACATGGACTTCAAGCGCCAGCAGCAGGGCCTCTCGGCGGAGGTGCTCGACGCGCACGCGCAGACCCTGCGCACTGCGCTTGCGAGCCTCGGCTGAGCGAAACGCACGTCGCGCTCGAACGAAACGCACGTCGCGCTCGAACGAAACGCACGTCGCGCTCGAACGAAGAAATACCGAAATACCGAGCCAGAGCAATTTATTCTGCGAACTGCGGCCGGCGTC
>JABWBL010000646.1 GCA_013360535.1 Planctomycetaceae bacterium | reverse complement strand
GTCGAGCACGAGCCAGTTGTGGCCGGCAAACGTGCCCTGCGCGTGGCGACCGCCGGGTTCGACCTTGCCGTAGCTGCGCCGCCCGCCGTCGCCGTCGATCCAGACGAGCTCGATGGGCTGCGAGCGCGCGTTGCGGAACTCGAGGCGCACCGCCGTACCGCCGTTGCGGCTGCGCGACAGGTCGTCGGAGAGCTTCTGCAGCGCCTTCACCTCCGCCGGAACGATCGAGTCGGCCGCGGAATCGAACGTCCAGCGCCTTCCGTCCGCGCGCAGCTCGAACTTGCCGCCACCCAGTGGCTCGACCCGCTCGATGCGCAGCGGCGCGCCCGTCCTCGCGACGAGCTCCGCCCGCGCCTTCGCTCCGAGCAGCTCCACCTTGCTCGCCTTCTCGGCGTCGACGAGCCACCACGTGCGGGTGCCGTCCGCGCACTCGTCCGAATGCACCAGCGCTGCGCCTTGATCGACCCAACGCACGTCGATGCGCTCGTTCAGCACCTTCCCGGAACGCGACGAACCGAGCCTCGCCGCGCGTTCGTAGTCGGCCCGAGTTCCCTGGGCCTGAACGAACGAAACGAAGCCGCCGAGAGCCAACAACGCGACGAGAGAACGCAGCATGCGCGCGACTATCGGCCGCGCGCCTCCTGCTCGCAACCCCGCGCGCTCAGGCCGGCTGGAAGGCCGCCGTCACGCGCCGCATCACGGCTTGCGTGAACTGCTCGGTCGAAAGCTTCCCGCCGATATCTCCGGTCTTTTCGCCCTGCGCGATCGCGTCGAGCAGCGCCGAACGCAGCGCCTTGCTCGCGTCGAGCTCGCCCAAATGCCGCAGGAGCGACGCCAGCGCGAGCAACGCCGCGGTCGGGTTGCACAGGTTCTTGCCCGCGATGTCAGGCGCGGTGCCGCCAGCGGGATCGAACATCGCCTGCGTGATCGTGCCGTTGTCCTGGAACGAGTAGCTCGCGCTGTCGCCGAGCCCGACCGAACCGATCAGGCCGCACAGCATGTCCGACAGGAAATCGCCGTACTCGTTGGGCGTCACGATCACCTGGTAGCGCTCCGGGCGCATGATGATGTTCGCGAGCATCGAGTCGAACAGCTCGCGGCGGTACGGAATGCCCGGGTAATCCTGCGCGACGTGGCCGCAGGCTTCCTCGAACAGTCCGTCGGTGCCCTTCTGGATCGTGTACTTCGAGCTCGACACGACGCCGCACTTCTTGACCATCGCGAGCTTGAACGCGAAGCGTGCCGCGTGGCGCGACGGCAGGCGTTCGATCACGCGCAGGCTGACGGCGGTGTCGGGGCCGATGCGGCGGCCGGCGTCGTCGTACGTGCCGCCGGTGCCGATGCGCACGACGTCGATGTCGATCGGCTTGGTGAAGTTGGTCTGGATGCCGGGGATCGTCACCACGGGGCGGTGGATGACGGAGAACTGGCAGCGCTCGCGCAGCACCTTGTTCGGCGAGAGGTCCTCGCTGGTGGTCGTCGTCGGGTACTTGAGCGAGACGCGGTGCAGGCGCATCGCGGCTTCGGCCTCGTCGTACACCGCGTTGCCGCGGCGCGTGCGCGCGCCTTCGGACAGGTCGACGGCCAGGAACTCGAGCTTGCAGGGCAACGTCGCGGCGACGGAGTGGACGGCGTGGCTGAGCTCGGCCGAGATGCCGTCTCCGAGGAGCTCGACGACTTTGTAGGTCTTCATGGCGGGTGGCGTTGCCCCTTGTCGGGCCTGAGCCGGAGAGTTCCGCAGGGTGCGGACGGATTTCGAGGCCAAACAGGATACGAGGGGGCGCCGGGAGGGCAAGCCGAGCGGATTTTGACGGGCAGACCGCGTGCGCTGCGTCGTCCAAGGCCCGCAGCGGGCCTATGCTCTCCGCGCCCGCAACGCCGGGTCCCGTTCGCCCGCTCCAACCATGGCCCGTACCTCGTCCAGGCTCCCTCTGGTGGCCCTCGCCGTCCTCGTGCTGGGGCTCTCGGCGGCGTTGGCGTGGCGCCTGTCGATCCACGAGGAGCCGGACCGCCCGCTCGAGCTCGAAGCCGCGACGGCTCCCGCGGACCTCGGCGCGGT
>JABWBL010000645.1 GCA_013360535.1 Planctomycetaceae bacterium | reverse complement strand
GCCGCAGCCCGGGCACGTGCGGCTCGTCGACCACGCGCGCTCCTCGAGACCTTCTTCGGCCGGCGCGAAGATCACGTCGCCGCCCGACAGCTCGAGCGCGCTCTCGACCGCCTCGCGCAGTCGACTGGGTTGCTCACGATCCGGCCGCAGGCGATCGACGACGGCCTCGATCGTGTGCCGCACGTAGCGCTCGAGCTCCGGCGCCTCCTCGATGCGCACGAGCTCGCCGTCGACGCGCGCGCGGATGAGCCCACGCCGCTTGAGCCCGTCGAGCACCTCGCGGTGCTGGCCCTTGCGGTCGCGGATGAGCGGAGCGAGCACGCTGATCGACTTGCCGGCGTACTGGTCGAGCGCCTGCTGCACGATCGCTTCCGGCGTCAGCGACTGCAGCGCGATGTGGCACTGCGGGCAGTGCGGCCGTCCCGCGCGCGCGTACAGCACGCGCAGGTGGTCGAAGATCTCCGTCAGCGTGCCGACGGTCGAGCGCGGGCTCGAGCTCGCCGCCGCCTGATCGACCGCGATCGCCGGCGCGAGCCCCTCGATCGAGTCGACGTCGGGCTTCTCCATGCGCCCGAGGAACTGCCGCGCGTAGGCCGAGAGCGTCTCGAGGAAGCGCCGCTGGCCCTCGCGGAACAGCGTGTCGAACGCCAGCGAGCTCTTGCCGGACCCCGAGACGCCCGTGATCGCCACCAGCTGGTGGCGCGGGATCTCGACCGACACGTCGTGCAGGTTGTGCACGCGCGCGCCGCGCACCCTGATCGCGCTGCGGTCGCTCTCGGCGGTTGTAAGTTCGTTTTGGAGCGGCATTTACGACCGCGAATCACGCTTCCCCCGAGCGCTGGACGAGGTTTCCCGGGCGAGGGCGTGGAAACGCTGCAAGCTGGGATCGTACCGCTGGCCCACGACCTCCGGAAGCCCCGGAATCAGCCCGGATTCGGCGCCGGATGCGAATTGGGCCCAGCTTCCCCGGCGCGCGTCCGGACGCTAGCGCTCGAGCCGCGCCCGGACCGTCTCGTGCAGCGCGGGGCCGGCCGCGACGATGTGCCCGCCGCGCAGCCAGTCCTCGCCCCCATCGACGTCGGTCACCCGCCCACCGGCCTCGCGCACGAGCAGCGCCCCGGCCGCGACGTCGTGCGGCGCCAGGTGCAGCTCCCAGAACGCGTCGAAGCGCCCGGCGGCGACGTAGGCGAGGTCGATCGCGGCCGAGCCCATGCGGCGGATCTCGCGCGCCTCGAGGAAAAAAGCCTCGAAGTTGCGCAGGTTGTTGTTGGGGAGCTCGGCACGCCGGTACGGGAAGCCGGTGGCGAGGAAGGCCTCGCCGACGCTCGCACAGCGCGAGACGCGGATCGGGGAGCCGTTGAGCGTGGCCCCGCCGCCCGCGCGCGCCGCGAACGTCTCGCGCAGGCGCGGCGCGTGCACGACGCCGACCAGCGGAGTCGTGCCGCGGTACAGGCCGATCGAGACCGCGAAGGCCGGCAGCTCGTGCACGAAGTTGAGCGTGCCGTCGAGCGGATCGAGGAACCAGCGCAGCTCGTCGTCGCCGCGGCGCACGTCGCGCACCTCTTCCTCGGCCTCGATCGCGTGGCCGGGAAACTCGGCGCGCAGGCGCGCGACGATCGCGCGCTCGCTAGCGACGTCGGCGGCGGTCACCAGGTCGCGCGCGATCGACTTCGACGTGATCTCCTCGCGCCGCAGGTGCCCGAGGTGCTCGAGCAGGATGCGACCCGCGTCCTCGGCGGCCTCGACGGCCACCGCCAGCGTGCGCTCGAGCTCGTGCGTCGGCAGCGCGCTCACTTGGCCCTGCCCACCTCGACCAGCCGCACGCACAGCTCGTCCTGCATCGGCTTCCACACCGACGAATTCAGGCCTCCCGCGTCGGGGTAGTTGACGAGGATCGAGAACACGAAACGCCGGCCGTCGAGCGCCTCCGCGACGCCCGAGAGCGCGCTGGTGCCGTCGATGAAGCCGGTCTTGGCGCGCACGCGGCCGCGCGCGACGGTCTTGCCCATGCGGTCGTCGAGCGTGCCACGCTCGCCGGCCACAGCGAGCGAGTCGAGGTA
>JABWBL010000644.1 GCA_013360535.1 Planctomycetaceae bacterium | reverse complement strand
CGCGCCGGCGAGCGTGCGCGCGCTGGAGGTGCTCGAGTTCGAAGCATGCACCACGCGCGTCACCAGCCTCTCGGACCAGACCGCACGCTGGCTCGGCACGCCCGCGTGGCTCGAACGCGAGGTGCGGCACGGGCTGGGGGACTCGGCCCAGCGTGTCGACCGCACGCTCGGCAACGAGTACTTGGGCCTGCACGGCCTCGCGCTCGGTGACGTCGATGGCGATGGGCTCGAGGACGTGTACGTCTGCGCTCCCGCCGGTTTCCCCAACCGACTGCTCCTGCAGAATCCCGACGGCACGGTGCGCGATGCGAGCGCCGAGTCGAAGCTCGCGATCCTCGACGGCTGTCGCTCGGCGCTGATCGTCGACATCGACGGCGATCGCGATCAGGACGTGCTCGTCGCGCTCGGCTCGCGCCTGCTCGTCGCCTACAACGACGGCCAAGGGGTGTTTGGAGAGCAGCAGGTGCTCGGCGGCGCGGAGACCGGCGAGGCCGAGATCTACTCGATGGCCGCGGCCGATCCCGACTCCGACGGCGATCTCGACGTCTACTGCTGCCGCTACGTGCGCGGCGGAATGATCGGGGGCGTGCCCGCGCCGTACCACGAGGCGCAGAACGGCGCGCCGAACCTGTACTGGCGCAACGAGGGCAACCGGCGCTTCCGTCACGCGACGCAGGAGGTTGGGCTCGGCTCGCCGAACGCGGGTTACAGCCTCTCGGCGCTGTGGCACGACTTCGACCGCGACGGCGACCTCGACCTTTACGTCGCCAATGACTTCGGCTCCAACCATCTGTACGTGAACGACGGCGGCTCGTTCCGCGAGGACGCGCGCGCGCGTGGCGCCGACGACACCGCGGCGGGCATGGGGCTTGCGAGCGCCGACTTCGACCTCGACGGGTTCGACGACCTGTACGTGTCGAACATGCACTCCGACGCCGGGCTGCGGCTGGTGGCGCAGCGCGAGCACTTCCTCGGCGGCCGTCACCCCGAGCTCCTCGACGCCTACCGACGGCACGCGCGCGGCAACACGCTGCTGCGCGGCCTCGGCAACGGCCGCTTCGAGGACGTGTCCGAGCGTGTGGGCGCCTCGATCGCCGGCTGGTCCTGGGGCGGTGTGTTCACCGACCTCGACAACGATGCGTGGGAGGACCTGCTCGTCCCCAACGGCTTCGTCACCGGCAGCGATGCGCGCGACCTCGAGAGCTTCTTCTGGCGTCGCGTCGTCAGCCGCAGCCCGGCCGATGCGCGGCCCGACGAACCCTACCGGCAGGGCTGGGCCACGCTGCAGTCGGCGATCCTCGACTCCGGCCTCTCCTACAACGGTCGCGAGCGCAACACCGCCTTCCGCAACCTCGGCGGCGGGCGGTTCGTCGATGCGAGCGCGTGCTCGGGCTTCGACGCGGTCGCGGACTCGCGCGCGGTGGCGATGGGCGACTGGGACGACGACGGGCGCGTCGACGCGCTGCTGCGCAGCCGCACCGGTCCGCGCCTGCAGTTCCTGCGCAACCAGAGCGAAGAGTCCGGGCATTTCGCCAGTTTCCGGCTGGTCGCGACGAACGGGCATCCCGACGCGATCGGCGCGCGGGTCGAGCTCACCGCAGGCGGCAAGACGCGCTCGAAGACGGTGCACGCGGGCGACGGATTGCTCGCGCAGTCGAGCCGGCGCGTGCAGTTCGGGCTGGGCGCCGCGGAGCGCATCGAGTCGCTCGTCGTGCACTGGACCGACGGCAGCACGAGCCGCTTCGAGAGCCTCGCCGTCGACCGGCGCTTCTCGATCACGCAGGGGCAGGCCGCACCGCAGGAACTCGCGCCGCGTACGTTGCGCACGTTCGCGCAAGCCGGCGCCGCGCCGATCGCGACCGTGAACGGATCGGTGGAGCGCTTCGTGCTGGTCGAGAAGCTGCCGCTCGCTCCGCTCTCGCTGCCGAGCTTCGACGGGCCGCCGCGCACGGTGGCGAGCTTCGCGGGCTCCAATCTGGTGGTCGCACTGTTCTCGGTGCGCGACGCGGGTTCACTGGCGGCGGCGCAGCGCCTCGTCGACGCGCGCACGCGCCTCGAGCG
>JABWBL010000643.1 GCA_013360535.1 Planctomycetaceae bacterium | reverse complement strand
CCGTTCGCTGGCGCGACCTCGCGGTCGGGGTCATCCGCCAGCACCGCGATTCGGTGACGCTCACGGGCAAGAACCTCGCGCGCGAGCTCGAGTTCCTCGCCGCTGGCCCCGCGCTCGCCTCGCGCGCGCTCAGCGCTTCCACCACGCGGCTCGCGCACGCTTCCGACGCCGAACGTGAGCTCGTCGAGCTGCCGAGAGGCATTCCCCAAGCGCTGCGCGAGCGTGTCGAGCGGGCCACGACCGGTGAGATCCTCGCAGCGGCGGAGCACGATGGCTTGCTGTGGCTCGTCGGCGGCCCGGGCGCGAACAAGTACGTCATGACCCATGTCGCGCGCGTGCTCGAGCTCGGCGGCGACGACCGCTACGAGTGGAACGAGACCTTTGGCGGCAGCGAGCAGCTCGTGTTCGACCTCGCCGGCGCCGACCGCTACGAATCGAGCTGCGACTTCAGCGGTCCCGGCGTCGCGCTGTTCGGCACCGCGCTCGTCGACGATCGTGCGGGCGACGACCAGTACGTCACGCAACGCTGCTTCGCGCAGGCCTGCGGCTTGTTCGGAATCGGGCTCGTGCTCGACCGCGCGGGTGACGACACGTACTCGAGCACGAGCGCGACGAGCGGCTTCGCGCAGGGCGTCGGCTACTGGGGCGCGGGAGTGCTCGTCGACCTCGCCGGTGCCGACCGTTACGTCGGCGAGAAGCTCTCCCAAGGTGTCGGCGGTCCGCGTGGGCTCGGGCTGGTCGTCGACGCGACCGGCGACGACCGCTACACCTCGAATGGCCCCTCGTTCGCGAGCGTGTACGGCACTCCCGACGCTTTTGCCGCGTTTTCGCAGGGTTTTGGCTATGGCCTGCGGAGCCGCGCCGCGGGCGGCACGGGCGCGCTGTTCGACCTCGCGGGCGACGACCGCTACGACGCGGGCGAGTTCGCGCAGGGCTGCGGCTACTTCTTCGGCCTCGGGGTCCTGCACGACGAGCGTGGCTCCGACGACTACGTCGGCCAGCGGTACGTGCAAGGCGCGAGCGCGCACCAGGCGGCCGGCATCCTCGTCGATGGCTCCGGCGACGACCGCTACACGTGCAAGCAGGTCGCGTTCCAAGGCGGAGCTTGGGACCAGAGCGTCGCGTGGCTCGTCGACCGTTCCGGCAACGATCACTACACCGGCTTCGGCCTCGGCCAAGGCGCCGCGGCGCAGCAGGCGCTCGGCGTGCTCGTCGATCTCGACGGTGTCGATCGTTACGACTCACCCGACGCGCAAGGCCAGAGTGGCGCGAACGACTACCACTTCGAGCGCGATCACGTGCTGTCCTTCAGCGCGCTGCTCGACCGCGGCGGCGACGACGACACGTACTCGACGGCGCGCACGAACGGCGCGACGAGCGTGACTTCGCCGGTGGACGCGCCCGCGACGGCCGCGACACGTTCCTACGGCGTCTGCGTCGACAACTGAGCGGTTTCGAGCGCGAGGAAACGCTCGTGCACGCGCGGGTCGTGCCCGAGTTCGGGGTGGAAGGTCGCCGCGAGCACGCCCTTCGCCTCGACGAGCACCGGATCGTCACCGAGGCGCGCCAGCACGCGCACGTCGGGCCCGACCGACACGATTCGCGGCGCGCGGATGAACGTGCAGGCCATCGGCTGCCCCAGCACGTCGAGCTCGCGCGTGAACGAGTCGACCTGGCGCCCGTAGGCGTTGCGCGCGAGCACGGCGTCGAGCAGCTCGAGGCGCGGCGGGCGCTCGCCATCGCCGCGCCCGAGCAGGATCGCTCCCGCGCAAGTGCCGAACAGCGCGAGCTTGCCCGCGTGGTGGCGCTCACGAAGCTCGTCCCACATCCCGAACAAGCCCAGCAAGTGGTGCAGCGTCGTCGACTCGCCGCCGGGCAGCACCAGGTGCGTGACCTCGCGCAACGCCTCGACGCTGCGGACCTCGCGCGCCCGGACTCCCAGGCGCGCGAGCATCGCGACGTGCGGCTCGAAACCGCCTTGCAGCGCGAGCACGCCCGCCTGCATCACCAGCCTCGCGTCGCGAGCCGCTCTTCCGCACCGATCGACGCCGCCTGCAGGCCGCGCAT
>JABWBL010000060.1 GCA_013360535.1 Planctomycetaceae bacterium | reverse complement strand
TCGACCATGTAGGCCCACAGCGGCGCATCCTTGCCGACGGCGCGCAGCATCACGAGCAGCAGGCCTTCGCTCGCGCTCTCGAGGCCGCCGGAGAGCTCGACCGTGCCGGCAAATCGGCTCGAATCGTTGATCGCCGGGCGCGGGGCGTCGCTCGCGCGGCGCACGGGGCGTTGCTCGACCGGCTCCGCGGCCTTCGAACAGGCGGCGGCGAGGACGAGCAGGAACAGCGGGGCGGTGCGCATCGGCGGGCGGATGGTTGGGGCGAAGAGTGCGGAATCCTAAGCTCCAGCCGCCCGTTTTGGGCCCCCGCTCTCCCCGACGCCCGCTCCACCCGCCCATGCTCGACCTCCTCGACCGCCACGCCAAGGAAGCGCGCGAAGAGCGCGAGCTCGCGCCGTGGGCGCTGAAATCGGCGCATTCGCTGGGCCGCAAGTTCCCCGAGGAGGAGGACGACCTGCGCACGGTCTGGGAGCGCGACCGCGACCGCATCATCCACTGCACGGGCTTCCGGCGGCTGATGTACAAGACGCAGGTGTTCGTCAACCGCGAGGGCGACCACTTCCGCACGCGGCTCACGCATTCGCTCGAGGTCGCGCAGGTCGCACGCTCGATCGGCCGCGCGCTGCGCCTGAACGAGCCGTTCTGCGAGGGCCTCGCGCTGTGCCACGACATCGGCCATCCGCCGTTTGGCCACCGCGGCGAGTGGGCGCTCGACGACCTGATGAAGTCGCACGGCGGCTTTCGTCACAACTTCCAGGTGCTGCGCGTCGTCGACCTGCTCGAGCGCCGCAGCCCCGAGTATCCCGGCCTCAACTTGACGCGCGAGCTGCGTGAGTCGCTGCTCAAGCACGAAAAGGACGAGGACTGGCCCGACGAGTTCCGGCCGCGGCCGCAGAAGCCCTTCCTCGAGGCGCAAGTCGTCGACCTCGCCGATTCGACCGCCTACGACATGCACGACGTCGAGGACGGCCTCGCCGCCGGGATCTTCCGCGAGGAGGAGCTGCGCGAGGCGAGCGCGCTGTGGCGTGGCGCGCGCGAGCAGGTCGAGCTGCGCCACCCCGGCTTCCTCGACACCAGCGCCGACCAGCGCCTGCGCGTCAAGCGCGTCGCGAACGAGATGCTCAAGATCTGCATCAACGACTTGATCCATTCGTCGTCCGAGCGCATCCACGCAGCCAAGCTCACCCGCGCGAACGACGCACGCTCGCACCGCTCGCTGCTCATCGGCCACTCGAAGGAATTGAAGTCCGAGGTCGCCGAGCTCGAGAAGTTCCTCGACAAGCGCTTCTACAAGCACCCGCACCTCCAGGAGCTCACCAAGCACGCCGCCGCGACGCTGAAGGAGCTCTTCCACCTCTACTTGACGAAGCCGCAGGAAATGGCGCCGTGGTACCGCCAGTGGGCCGACAAGGTCGGCCTGCACCGCTCCGTCTGCGACTACCTCGCCGGCATGACCGACCGCTTCGCCGAACGCGAGCTCGCGCGCCTGCGTGGCTCCTGATCCCCGCCGTTCTCGCGGCCTGCGTGCGCTACGGGAGGATGGGCAAGGCACGAACCCGCAAGCGCTCGTGACTGAACACGGCGATGCATCCGGAGCGAAGATGCGGCTCGAGCGACGGCAGGTGGTCCAAGAGCAGGCGCAGTCGAGCTTCGGTGCGATAGGAGTTGGGGACTCGGAACAGTACGACGGACGGGCGGACGGAGCGCCTCGCCGCGAGCAGAGTGCCGAAGTCCGTATCGGCGGCAACCACGACGCGTTCTTCCTTGGCTGCAAGGTCGAAGATCCGCTCGTCCGAAGCGTCAGCAAGTCCCAGTGACTTGACATGCACCGCGTCGTGGCCGAGCGAGGTCAGGGCCAAGGCAAGCTTCGGAGAGAGTTGGTTGTCGATCAGGAACCGCACGGACTCCGCCCCCCGCGTGCGGAGCTAGGAAACGTCGCGGAACGGGAGTTCGCGTTCGTTGACGGCCGCGGCCGCGAAGCGCAAGCACTCGCGGATGTCGTCGGGTTCGAGATCAGGAAGTTCGTCGACGATCTCCGGCACGGTGAAGCCCTCGGCCACCATGCCGACGACGGTCGCGACGGGAATTCGAAGCCCGCGCACGCAGGGTACGCCGCCTAGTTGCGCGGGATCGACCGTGATGCGGGTGAACTTCATGGCGGCGCTTCAAGCGTACCCCGTCGCCCGGGCCTTTGCTTGTGCACGGCCGAATCCGCCTCCCTGTCGGAATCGCATCCGGGCTTCGCTTCTGGTCTCGCGGCGCGCGGACGCAGGTTCAGGGAAGGATCGAGAACTGCAGGCCGTGCGTGAGGTTGGTGAGGCTCGGTGACTGCGGGTCGCGGTACCAGTACTGGACGTAGACGCGCGAGCCGACGGAGAGCATCGGATCGAGGCCCGAGCGCAGGCGCGGGCCGAGGTCGAACTGCAGCAGGCCGGAGCAGGCGCCGAGCTGCGTGGAACTGCCGGAGTTGATCAGCTGCGTGCGCTTGACGGGCGCCGCTACCCAAAGGCTGCCGCCGCCCAGCGGCGACTGCGCGGGGCCGAGGCCGTAGATCATCAGGCCATCGCGCGCGGGGATGACGTCCTCGGCGCGCACGAGAACGGGATCGAGGGAGGTGGCGCTGGCGGAGCCGACCAGCGAGAGGCGCGCGCTGCAGCCGGCGCTCGCGGACTGCGAGAAACCGTAGGGAATCGCGGCGTCGCCCGCGACGGGAAGCTCGACGAAGGAGAGCGCGGCGGGGTCGTGGCGGATCTGGAGGGTGAAATCGGCGAGCGTCGGCGCGTAGCGCAGGAGCGGGCCGGTCGGAGGCTCGTGGACGAGCACGTTGGAGACGCGCACGGCGATGCTGTGGCCCGCGGCGAACTCGTAGCACTGCGATCCCAGCTGCAGGAGCACCTGCGACGGCGCCGGGCCGACCTGCGGGTGGACGAGGTGCACGCCGCTGGAGACGTAGCGCTCGTTGCCGTTCTCGTCGATGTCCCACAGCGCGGCGGCGACCTGCCACTGGACGTCGGCGGTGTCGATCGAGAGCTGCACCTGCGGGCGGCCGGCGAGCAGCACGGGTCCGGGCAGCGGCGCGCTCTTCCACTCGAGCTGCACGCGCGGCAGGTCCGGCTCGATCTGCGGCAGGCGGAACTCGGTGGCGATCAGCTCGGCAGCGCCGAAGCCGCTCGCGACATGTTGGGCGAGCGTCGCCGGAGTTTCCGCGGCGTAGGGTGCGCCGGCGGACAGCTGGCCGTTCTCGCGCAGGTGCAGGCGCAGCGGCCAGTTGCCCGGCGGCGGCCAGTGCTCGGCCTGCGACTGCACCCAGCTCGTCTGCACGTTGAGGTACACGTCCGGATCCGCCGGCGTGCGCGAGTAAGTGACCGCAGGCCCCTGATCGATGCCGTTGGCCTCGCCCTTCAGGAAGCGGTCGAACCACAACCTACGCCAGCCGTCGCGCAGCGCGATCTCCCCCACCGTGTTCGGCGTGCTGTGGCCGCCGGTGCCGATGTAGAGCTTGCGCGGCGTGCCCGGCGGGAGCGCCTCGATGGCCTCGACCATGGGCTCGATCGGGAACCAGTAGTCGTCCCAGGCCGCCATCGCCATCACGGGCGTGGTGATCGTCGGCACGAGCGCGAGCGGCGTGCGTTGCGGGTCCTCGACGATCGCGCGCCACAGCGCCGGATCGTCGTCGAGGATCGAGCGCGCGACGTCGGCGACGAGGCCGGGGTCGAAGCGCACGGCGGAGGTGCTCCCCAGCAGCGTGGCCGCGATGTTGCAGTGCAGGCCGGAGCCGCTCGGGGCGAGCGAGGCGCCGAAGTCGCTCGTGAAGTTCGTGATCACGATCGCGTGCACGTCGGGGAACGAGCCCGCGGTCCACGGATTGGGCGGAATGGGCTGGCCGGCCCAGGCGGCGGCGCCGAGCGAGAGGATCGCGCCTTGGGAGGTGCCGGCGAGGCCGAGCCGATCGGTCGCGACCTGCCCGGGGAAGCTCGCGCGCGCCCATTCGATCACCTCGGCGACGTCGAGCCGCTCGCGCAGGCCCCACAGCGTGTGGTCCCCGCTCGCCGTCGCATGGCCGCGCACGTCGAAGGTCACCGTCGCGTAGCCCCACTCGGCGAAGTCGCGCGCGAAGTTGGCCGGACCGTTCTGGGTGCCGAACAGGCCGTGGATGAAGACCACCAGCGGCCAGCCGCAAGTCGCGGCCGGATCGCGCGGCATCCGCAGCGTCGCGGTCGTGGTCTCGCCGTCGGAGAGCGTGACCGGCTGGTCGATGTACTCGTCGAGCACGAACCCACCCGGCGGGACGGGCGGATCGGTGCATTGGAGCGCGCCAACGAGCGCGAGGACGGCCAAGGTGTGCATCGGGGGGTAGGCGAGGCGCGGACCGGGGGGGATTGTAAGGGCAAGCGAGCGATCGCGGGGCGCCAAGGTTGGGGGTGCGACGATTCGGGCGGCGCTCTCCCGACCGCAAGAGGCTGGAAACGGCCGCCCGGGGACGGTCCGATGGGCCCATGACCACGGTTCCCCCGCTGCACGCCCTCCACGCCCTCGGCCAGTCGGTCTGGTTCGACTTCATCCGCCGCGACCTGCTCCAGTCGGGAGCGCTGGCGCAGATGGTCGAGCGCGACCGGCTGATGGGCGTGACCTCGAACCCGGCGATCTTCGAGAAGGCGATCAGCTCGGGCGCCGAGTACAAGGCCGACCTGACGGCGATGAAGGAGCTGTGCGCGCGCGACCCCAAGCGCGCCTACGAGAACCTAGCGGTGGCTGACATCAAGCTCGCCTGCGACCAGCTCGCGCCGGTGTTCGCGAGCACCAAGGGCCGCGACGGCTACGTCAGCCTCGAGGTCAGCCCGAAGCTCGCGCGCGACACGGCGGGCACGCTCGCCGAGGCGCGGCGGCTGTGGAAGGAAGTCGGTCGCCCGAACCTGATGATCAAGGTGCCCGCGACACCCGAAGGCGTTCCCGCGATCCGCGAGCTGATCTCGGAGGGCATGAACATCAACGTGACGCTGCTCTTCTCGGTCAACGCGTACATCGCCGTCGCGAACGCGTACATGACGGGCCTCGAGGCGCTGCGCGCACGCGGTGGCGACGTGACCAAGGTGGCGAGCGTCGCGAGCTTCTTCGTGAGCCGCGTCGACTCCGCGATCGATCCCGAGCTCGACAAGCTGGCCGCGAATCCTGCGCTCGCGGCCACCGCGGCTGCGCTGCGCGGGAGGCTCGCGATCGCCAACGCGAAGCGCGCCTACCAGGCCTACACGAGCCTCTCGGCCTCGCCGCGCTGGAAGGCGCTCGCCGCCGCCGGTGCGCGCCCGCAGCGCCTCTTGTGGGCTTCGACCGGCACGAAGGATTCCCGCTACAGCGACGTGCTGTACGTGGAGGAGCTGATCGGGCCCGACACGGTCAACACCGTGCCGCCGCAGACACTCGACGCCTTCCGCGAGCACGGCAAGGCGCGCGGGACGCTGGCCGAGGGCCTCGCGGGCTCGCAGCAGGCCCTGGACCAGCTCCAGCTGGTCGGAATCGACCTCGAGACCGTCTGTGGGCGCCTGCTCGACGAAGGGGTCAAGCTCTTCGACGTGGCGTTCGACAAGCTGATCGGCGCAGTCTCCGCCCACGGCAAGTAGCCCGGGCGCGGCTGCGGCGTACCCCCACCGGCGCGAGCCGGCGAGAGCCCTGCATGAAGCTAGCGATGATCGGATTGGGCCGCATGGGCGCGAACATGGCGCGGCGGCTCATGAAGGGTGGCCACGAAGTGGTCGCGTTCGACGTGAGTGCGGACAGCGTGCGAGCGCTCGAGCGCGACGGCGCGCAGCCGGCGTTCACGCTCGCGGAGGTCGTCCAGAAACTCCCGGCGCCGCGGGTGTGCTGGGTGATGGTGCCCGCGGGCGAGCCGACCGAGAAGGCGATCGCCGAGCTCGGTGCGCTGCTCTCCGCAGGCGACCTCGTGATCGACGGCGGCAACTCGTACTTCAAGGACGACGTGCGCCGCGCGGCCGAGCTCGCGAAGAAGGGCGTGCGCTACATGGATGTCGGCACGAGCGGGGGCGTGTGGGGCATCGAGCGCGGCTACTGCCTGATGGTCGGCGCCGAGCGCGCGGCGTTCGAGCTCGTCGAGCCCGCGCTGCGCACGCTCGCGCCGGGACAAGGCGACACGCCGCCCGCGCCGGGTCGCGAGACGCGAAACAGCACGGCGGAACAGGGCTATCTGCACTGCGGTCCGGTCGGCGCCGGGCATTTCGCGAAGATGATCCACAACGGCATCGAGTACGGCCTGATGCAGGCCTACGCCGAGGGGCTCGACATCCTCAAGTGCGCGAGCAACGAGAAGCTGCCCGCGGCGCAGCGCTACGACTTCGATCTGGCCGACCTGTGCGAGCTGTGGCGACGCGGCAGCGTGGTCGGCAGCTGGCTGCTCGACCTGACGGCGCAGGCGCTGGCCGAGCACCCCAAGCTCGAGAAGTACACGGGCGTCGTCGCGGATTCCGGCGAGGGACGCTGGACCGTGCAGACGGCGATCGAGGAGGCGGTGCCGGCCCCGGTGCTCACCGAGGCGCTGTACGCGCGCTTCCGCTCGCGCCAGGACCACACCTTCGCGGAGAAGGTGCTCTCCGCGATGCGCGAGAAGTTCGGCGGCCACGTCGAGGCGCCAAAGCCCGGAGCGGCGAAGTGAGCGTCGCGGAGACCATCGCACACCTCGAGAGCGCCGTGCCGATCGCGGGCCGCAAGGCGCCGCCGTGCACGGTCGTGATCTTCGGAGCCGCAGGCGACCTGACGCAGCGCAAGCTCGTCCCCGCGCTCTACAACCTCGCCAACCAGCGGCTGCTGACGGCGTCGGGCTTCGCGACGATCGGCTTCGCGCGGCGCGAGCTCGACGACGCGGGCTTCCGCGAGTACCTCGGCGGCGAGCTGCGCGGCCACGTCGGCGAGAGCTTCGACGACGGCGTGTGGAGCTGGCTGTGCACGCGCACGAGCTACGTGTCGGGCAACTTCGACGATCCGGCGGCCTACGAGCGGCTCGCGGCGCAGCTCGAGCGCGCGCAGCAGGAATTCGGCACCGCAGGCAACGTGCTGTTCTACCTCGCGACCGCGCCCGAGCACTTTGGCCTCGTGGCGCGCATGCTGAAGGCGCGTGGGCTGCTCGACCAGTCCGGCGGCCGCTGGCGGCGCGTGATCGTCGAGAAACCCTTCGGCCACGACCTCGCCAGCGCGCGCGCGCTCAACCGCGAGCTGCAGTCGGAACTCGCCGAGTCGCAGCTCTACCGCATCGACCACTACCTCGGGAAGGAGACCGTGCAGAACCTGATGGTGCTGCGCTTCTCCAACGCGATCTTCGAGCCGATCTGGAACCGCCGCTACATCGACCATGTGCAGATCACGGTGGCCGAGACGCTCGGCGTCGAGAAGCGCGGCGGCTACTACGACAAGGCCGGCGCGCTGCGCGACATGGTGCCCAACCACATCTTCCAGCTGATCTCGCTGGTCGCGATGGAGCCGCCGATCTCGTTCCAGGCCGACGCCGTGCGCGACGAGCAGTGCAAGGCGCTGCGCGCGATGCAGCCGTTCACGCCGGCGGACGTGCTCTCGCGCGTCGTGCGCGGGCAATACGCCGCGGGCAACGCGGGCAACAAGACGCTTCCGGCCTATCGCGCCGAGCACGCGGTCGCGCCGGAGTCGACGACGGAGACGTTCGTCGCGATGAAGCTCGGGATCGACAACTGGCGCTGGTCGGGCGTGCCGTTCTACCTGCGCGTCGGCAAGGCGCTGCCCAAGCGCACGACCGAGATCTCGATCCACTTCCGCAAGCCGCCGATGGTGCTGTTCCGGCACACCGAGGTCGAGAGCACCAAGCCCAACGTGCTCGTGGTCCGCATCCAGCCCGACGAGGGCATCGCGCTGACCTTCGGCGCCAAGGTGCCGGGCGCGGCGCTGCGGCTGGGCAGCGTGTTCATGGACTTCAGCTACTCCGATCACTTCGGCTCGACGCCGGCGACGGGGTACGAGCGCTTGCTCTTCGACGGCATGCTCGGCGACCAGACGCTGTTCCAGCGCGCCGACATGGTCGAGGCGAGCTGGGCCGTCGTCGATCCGATCCTCGACCTGTGGACCAAGGTCCTGCCGCACGACTTCCCGAACTACCACGCGGGCACCGCGGGTCCGGTCGATGCCGACGAGCTGCTCGCGCGCGACGGTCGCCAGTGGCGCACGATCCTCGACACGACGAGCTAGGCTCCAGCGCCGAGGTCCTTCCGGTGTCGCCGCATCGCACCCGCATCATTCAGCTCGTGGATCCCGCCGCACTCGCGGCGCGGGCCTGCGAGGAAGTGCAACGCGCGGCGCACGAGGCGCTCGAGCAGCGTGGGGTGTTCCACCTCGCCTTGTCGGGCGGTTCGACGCCGAAACTGCTGTACCGCGCGCTCGCGGAGAGCGGCGCGGACTTCTCGCGCTGGCACGTGCACTTCGGCGACGAGCGCTGCGTTCCGCCCGGCCACGCGGACTCGAACTTCCGCATGGCGAGCGAGGCGTGGCTGGGGCGGGGTCAAGTCCCGGCGGCGCAGGTGCACCGCATCCAAGGTGAGCTGGAACCCGCGCAGGCGGCGCGCGAGTACGAGCGCGAGCTCGTCGCGAGCCTCGGCGCCACGGGCGAGGTGCGGCTCGACCTCGCGCTGCTCGGCCTCGGCACCGATGGCCACACGGCTTCGCTCTTTCCCGGCAGCAGCGCGCTCGCGGAGACGAGCGCACGGGTCGCCGCGACCTTCGTCGAGAAGCTCGCGGCCCAGCGCATCACGCTGACGCTGCCGATGCTCAACGAGTCGCGCGCGGTGCTGTTCCTCGTCGCGGGCTCCGACAAGGTCGACGCGCTGCGCGAGCTCTTCCACGGCGACCCCGAGGCCCGACCCTTGCCCGCGGCGCTCGTGCGGCCGCGCGAGGGCAACGTGACGTGGATGGTCGACGGCGCCGCCGCAGCGGGCCTGCAGGACGAGTGACGCGTGCTCGACTCGCTGTGCTACAGGTTTCGCGATCCGGCGCTGCTCGAACGGGCGCTGACGCACGCATCGACCTGCGGCGAGTTCGACAACGAGCGGCTCGAGTTCCTCGGTGACGCCGCGCTCAACCTCGCGGCGACCGAAGAGCTCTTCTCGCGCCGACCGGAGCTCACCGAAGGCGCGATGACGGAGATCAAGGCGAGCGTCGTGTCGCGGCGCACGCTCGCGCAGTCGGCCCGCGAGCTCGGGCTCGACGAGGCGGCGAGCGTCGGCAACGGGCTCAAGGGCCGCGCGATGCCCGTCTCGGTGCTCGCCAACCTGTACGAGGCCGTGCTCGGCGCGATCTACCTCGACGGCGGTTATGCGGCGGCGCGCGAGTTCGTGCTGCGCACGCTCGACAGCGCACTCGCCGATGCGGAGCGCGAGCTCGCCGGCTCGAACCCCAAGCAGCGGCTGCAGCAGCTCGCGCAGGCTCGCTGGTCGATCCTGCCGGACTACGAGCTGGTCGAGACGCGCGGCAGCGCCCACGCCCGCGCGTTCTGCGTGCGTGCGCGGCTCGGCGAGCGTGGTTTTCCCAGCGCCTGGGGCCGCACTCGCAAGGAAGCCGAGCGCTGGGCGGCGCACGAGGCCCTGCTCGTGCTCGAAGAACGCCCGACTGCGCCGCTGGAGGCATAGCTTCGCCTCGCACTGCGCGGCTAGACTTCGCGCCCCTGCTCCGATCGCGACGCCCTTGTCGATGCAATCGGTTGGAGCTCCCACCTTCACGAGGCTTCGCATGCTTCCCTTCGTCCGCGCGTTCTCGCTCGCACTCGGCCTGCTCTCGTTCGCTCCGGTCGCGCTTGCCTTCCAGGAACCCGAAGCGGAGGAGAGCGGCGACGCGCTCCTCGCGCAGGACGAGGCCGAAGCGGACGAGGATCCGTTCGCGTCGATCCGCTGGCAGGTGGGCCCGACCGAGGGCAAGCTCGGCAGCCGCGGCAAGATCCAGGTGCCCGAAGGGCTCGTGTTCGCCAACAAGCCGGACACGCAGAAGCTGATGGAGATGATGCAGAACCCCATCTCCAACGACGAACTCGGCCTCGTCGGCGCTCCCGACCTGTCGTGGTTCGTGGTGTTCGAGTTCGAGGACTCGGGCTGGGTCGACGACTCGGACAAGGACGATCTCGACGCGGACGAGCTGCTCGAGACGCTCAAGGAAGGCAACGAGGCTGGCAACGAGGAGCGCGCCAAGCGCGGCTGGTCGACGCTGGAGCTGCTCGGCTGGGCGGTGCCGCCGCACTACGACACGCAGACCAACAACCTCGAATGGGCCACGCGCTCCCGTTCGGGCGAGCACATCACGCTCAACCACAACAGCCGCGTCCTCGGCCGTCGCGGCGTGATGGTCGTGACGCTGGTGTGCGACGAGGCGCAGCACACCGAGCTCTTGCCGCAGTTCCAGTCGCTGCTGCGCGGCTTCGCGTACAACTCCGGCGAGCGCTACTCCGAGTACACGTCCGGCGACAAGGTCGCGGAGTACGGCCTGACGGCGCTCGTCGCCGGCGGTGCGGGAGCGCTCGCGGTGAAGTCGGGCCTGCTCGGCAAGCTGTGGAAGCCGATCGCGGTCGCGCTCGTGGCCATCGGCGCCTTCTTCAAGAAGCTGTTCGGCGGCAAGAAGAAGGAAACGGCGCCGACGCGCCGCGCGAGCAAGCCGGAAGCGACGGAGAGCGACGCGAACGACGAGCCGCCGGCCGCGAAGTGAGTGGCGCTCGGAACGCCCGGCCGCGCGAGCGTTCGGGCGTCGAATGACCCACGCAGCCCAAGCGCAGCACGATGAGCTCGTTGGCGGAGGTCTTCGTCGTGCTCGCGGCGTTGTACGCCTACGAGTGTTGCGCGTGGGTGCCACGTTCGGCGCTGACGCTGCGCGCGTGGGCGAGCGCGCTGCTTCGTGCGCGACCGTCGGACGTCGTCGGGAGTCCCGTCGCGGGTGGGGTCGCGCTGCAGCCGCTGCCGTGGTTCGGCAAGAGTGCAGCGCGGGTCGCGGCGGCGCAGGCAGAGCTCGAGTTGCGGCAAGCGGAACTCGAGTCCGCGCGATCGAACGCCCGTCGCGAGCTGCGCGATCAGTGGGATCGTCAGTCGCAGGCGACGGCGGAGTGGCACCGAAGGGAACGAGAACTCGAGCCGAAAGCGCGCGAACTGGCCGAGCGAGCGAGCGAAGCCGCAAGATCGGGCCAATTACCTTGGACCGAAGCCCACGCCGCCCGCGAGGCGGCGCAAGAAGCCATGCTCGCGCTCATCGAAAGCCGAAGGCGAGCAAGAAGCGCCAGCGTGGACCTCCGAGGCGCCCTGGTCCGACGTTGACTCGATCGAAGAGCACAGAGCGATGTCCAACAGCACCCGGTCGAGATTGCCGCCGGCTACTTCGTCCGGGTGTCGCCGTAAACTCCTCGCCAGCCAAGACATCAACCGGACGCGTTTGCCGCCGGCAACGGCGTCCGGTCAGGGGCACATGACGGGCACATGACGGGGACGGAGGCGCCTCCGTCCCCGTCATCTACCGAGGCCTTCAATCGCCACGGCGGAGCGCGAAGCGCGACCCGAAGTTCTCCCTCGGTTCCAAGCTCGCGCGCCGTGGAAACCACTCCGTCGCCAAGGGACGTCGTGAACGGGCTCTGGCCGCGGCCGCTCAGCAGCCCGCCGCAGCTGTGGCGATC
>JABWBL010000642.1 GCA_013360535.1 Planctomycetaceae bacterium | reverse complement strand
AGGGGCTCGGGCGCGACCTGCTCGTGCGGTTGCGCGGCGTGAAGGACGCGCACGAGCTCGAGATCCTGCGCCTCGCGAGCGAGGGCACGCAGCTCGCGATCGCGGCTGTCGCGCGCCGCGTGCAGCTCGGCATGACCGGCGACGACGTGTCGCGCCTGATGGCGCGTGCGCACGGCAAGCTCGGCATGACGAGCCCGTGGTGCCTCGCGCTCGTCGGCGCCGCTGCGGCCTATCCGCACGGCGACAACCACGCTGTCCAGCTCGCCCGCGACGAGTTCCTGCTGGTCGACACCGGCGCGAGCCTGCACGGCTACGCGAGCGACACGACACGCACGTGGTGCGTCGAAGGCACGCCCGGAGCGGAGCTGCAGCGCGCGTGGAACGCCGTGCGCGACGCGCAGCAACGCGCCTTCGAGGCCATGCGGCCCGGAGTCGAGTGCCGCGCGATCGACGCCGCCGCGCGCGAGTTCCTGAGCGCCGCCGGTTACGGTCCAGGCTACTCGAAGTTCACGCACCGCCTCGGCCATGGCATCGGCATGGAAGGCCACGAGGACCCGTACTTCGACGGCGGCAGCCGCGTGAAGCTCGAGCCGGGCATGACGCTCTCCAACGAACCCGGCGTGTACATCTACGGGCAGTTCGGCGTGCGCATCGAGGACATCGTGGCCTGCACAGCCGACGGCGCGACGCACTTCGGCGCGTGGCAGCGCTCGTGGCGCTCGCCGGGCTAGCCCGCATTTCTCACCAGCATCTACTGCGGCCGCGCTATCTCGGCGCATGCTGCGCGTTTGGAGCGGTTTCGATCCTCAGCGACCGTACAGGTCGCCTCCAGTCGAAACCGCTCCAACCGCTTGCGAGCGCTCGAGCTATCGCGCCCTCGCTACGATTCTGGTGAGAAATGCGGGCTAGCGGTACAGCTCGCCCTCGAGCGCGCCTTCTTGCGCCTCGGGGTCGTCGAGTCGGCGCTCGACGCGGTTGCCCGGGCCGAGCAGGAGCACGGTCGGGCACTTGGGCTTCTCGACGGCCTCGAAGGTCATGATGATCACCTCGTCGCCGGGGCGCACGAGGTGCGCGGCGGCGCCGTTGATGCAGATGCAGCCCGAGCCGCGCTCACCGGGGATGGCGTAGGTCTCCAGCCGCGCGCCGTTGGTGTTGTCGACGATCAGCACCTTCTCGAACGGGAGGATGTCTCCCTGATCCATCAGGTTGCGGTCGATCGTGACCGAGCCGACGTAGTCCAGGCGCGCCTCGGTGACGGTCGCCTTGTGCAGCTTGGAGCGGAGGAAGATGCGCATCGAGGAGGGGCCTAGGCCACGGGCGGGGCCGGATCCAGTCGGGCCGGCCGGCCGTGGGGCGCGAGAGTGTAGCTTTCGAGCCCCCGGGACAAGCGTTCGAGGGCGTCCGCGAGCCGCTCGGGGGGGCTGCCGAAGCCCAGTCGCACGTGGCCGGGGGCGCCGAAGTGCTCGCCGGGCACGACCGCGAGCTGTTCGGTGGCCGCGAGGTGGCGCGCGAGGGCCAGCGTGTCGGCCACGCCGGGAACTTCGGCGAAGGCGATCAGGCCATCGGGAGGCACGTGGATGCGCAGGCGCTTCTCCCGGGCGACCCAGCGCTCGAATACGGGCTTGCTCTCCGCGAGGATGCGGCCGTAGGGCGCGATCAGGGCCTCGCGGCGCTCGAAGGCGAGCCGACCGGCCCGCAGCGACACCGTCGGCAGGTCGACGAGCTGCAGGAACACGGCGTCCTCGAAGGCCTCCCGCTCGGCGGCGGCGCGTTCGCCGAGCACGACCCAGCCCAGTCGCAGCCCGCTCAGGCCGTAGGCCTTGGTCAGGCTGCCGATCGAGATGCCGTTCTCGACGAGCGTCGCCGCGCGCACGGCGCGGCTGGGCTCCACGAACTCCTCGTAGATCTCGTTGCTGATCAGGTACCCGCCCGCAGCGGAGGCATGGCGCGCGAGGGAGCGCAGGTCGGCGGTCGACGTGCGGAAGCCGGACGGGTTGTGGGGCGTCGAGAGGAACACGTGACCGGCGCGCGCACCGGCGAGCGCCGCCCCGACGGCGTCCGGGTCGAGG
>JABWBL010000641.1 GCA_013360535.1 Planctomycetaceae bacterium | reverse complement strand
GCTCGCGAAGTGGGCGAGCTGCTTGATGTCGGTCACGTCGCCGATGGCGTACACGTTCGGCGCCGAGGTGCGGAGCCGCTCGTCCACGGCGATCTTGCCGCGCTCGGTGGCGGCGATGCCGGCCTTCTCGAGCGCGAGCCCCTCGCTGTAGGGGCGGCGGCCCGTCGCGACCAGCACGCAGTCCACGTCCACGGTCTTGCCGCCGGTCACGGTCAGCGTGATCGAGCCGTCGGGGTTGTCGCGGCGGTCCTCGACCTTCGCGCCCAGGTGGAGCGCGACCTTCTGCTTCTTCATCTCGCGCTCGAGCGCGGCCGAGATCTCCTCGTCCTCGAGCATCACCAGCCGCGGCAGCATTTCGATCAGGGTCACCTGCGAGCCGATCGCGGCGAAGAACGAGGCGAACTCGCAGCCGATGACGCCGCCGCCCAGGACCGCGACGCGCTTCGGCTGCTTCGTGAGATCGAGCGCCTCCTTGCTGCCGATCACGCGCTCGCCGTCGAGCGACCAGCCGGGCGGCATCCAGGCCTGCGCGCCGGTCGCGAGGATGACGTGGTCGGTCGTGATCTCCTGCGCGCCGCCCGCGTTCAGGGCGATCGCGAGCTTGTTCGCGCTCTCGAAGCGAGCGACGCCGCGGTGGATGTCCACGCCGCGGCCCGAGAGCAGCGTCTTCACGCCCCCGGTCAGCTGCTTGACGATCTTGTTCTTGCGCTCGACCAGGCCGGGCCAGTGGATCTTCGGCTCGCCCACCTCGATGCCGTACTCCTTCGCGCGCTTGATGGTCTCGTACAGGTGCGCGCTCACGACCCAGGCCTTGGTCGGGATGCAGCCCCAGTTGAGGCAGGTGCCGCCGAGTTCGTCCTTCTCGACCACGGCGGTCTTGAGCCCGAGCTGGGCGGCCTTGATGGCGGCGACGTAGCCGCCGGGCCCTGCGCCGACGACGACGACGTTGTAATGCGGGTTCGACATGGCGGACTTCCGTGCGTGAGGGGTTGCGGAGCGCCGGGAGCGGCCGGCGCGGCCAATCCGCGAACCGACATCCCCCGGCGGGTCGCAGCGAGCACCCCCAGGCATTCCTTTCTTGGATTGCACAAGCCCGCAGCGATGAACTGATCCGACCATGCGGAAAACGCCGCGAAAAGCCCTGTTCCGGCGTCGGTTGCCAGCGGTGGCGACGGTGGAGCGAACGGTCGTTCGCCGCGCGCGAGCGGTCGAGGCCGTTATCCGAGCCGTTCGCGCAGCAGCGCCGTGCGGGTGCGGCTCACGGGCAGCCAAGTGTCCGTGCCGACGAGCACGCGGCCGGTGCCGGCGGGTTCGCGCTCGAAGCGCCGCACGTGCGGGAGCGCGACGATCGCGGAGCGGTGGATGCGCACGAAACGCGCGGGATCGAGGCGTTCCTCGAGCTCCGCCATCGACTCGCGCATCAGGTGCTGCGCCTTGTCCGTGTGGATCAGCACGTACTGGTCGGCGGCCTCGACCCACACGATGTCGGAGACTTCGACGAGCGTCGTCGCGCCGGCCTGCGTGATCGTCAGCCGCTCGGGGCGCGCGCTGCTCGCCACGGGCGCGGGCTGCGTCACCAGCGCTCCTCGCAGCGTGCCGAGCAGCGCGGTGAGCTGCGTCGAGAGCTCCGCGACCTTGGCCGCGCGCCGGCGATGCTTCGCGCGCTCCATCGCCTCGCGGAAACGCTCGTCGTCGAAGGGTTTCAGCAGGTAGTCGACGGCGTGCACGGCGAAGGCCTTGAGCGCAAAACGATCGTAGGCGGTCGCGAAGACGTAGAGCGGCGGCGACGCGGCGTCCTTCAGCGCCTCGACCACGCCAAAGCCGTCGAGGCCGGGCATCTGCACGTCGAGCACGACGATGTCGGGCGCCTGCGAACGCACGGACTCGACCGCGGCGAGCCCGTTGGCGCACTGCGCGACGAGCTCGAGCTCGGGATCCTCGCCGACGAGCTTGGCGAGCGTCGAGCGCGCGAGCGGCTCGTCGTCGACGACGATGCAACGGAAGCGATCAGCCATGGAGTGCCTTCTGCGCGGCCGGGAGAGCCTGCGCGGGTCGCAGCGGGACCTCGACCCGCACGCGCG
>JABWBL010000640.1 GCA_013360535.1 Planctomycetaceae bacterium | reverse complement strand
CAGCCGTGCGATGCGCCGCTCGACGAACGCCTGCCGCAGCTCCGCCGCCGGCCCGTAGTTCCCGCGCACTCCCGGCCCCGAACGCGCCGCGACGTAGGCGTGGCCCCAGTCGATGCGCAGGTCGTCGCCGCGCTTCTCGAGCACCGCCTGCTCGACCGAACCCATCTCGACAGTCTCGAGCCCCTCGACACGCACGAGCTCACCACGTACCTGCTGGTCGGGCTCGTTCACCGCCACCCGCGCCGCGAGGTCGACGTGGAAGTCGAGCCCGTGCGGCGCGCCATCCTTCGAGCGCGCCTGAAACTCGAGGTACGTCAGCGGCAGCGCGAGCACGTCGAGGTCGTACGGCAGCGCCGGCGTGACGAACGACATCCTCAGCTCGATCGACGCGTCGGCGAACGTGTAGGTCGTCGTCGTGAAGTCGACCTGCACGCTCGCGAGCTCGAGCGCCGGCACGTCCTTCGGCTCCGGCCCGAGCAAGCGCCGCACGCGCGTGCCATCGATGCGGACGAGCACCGCCATCGGCACGTCGCGACCCGTCCAGTGCGTCGGCCAGCCATCCGTCGGCCGATCGTGCGGCGACCACAGGCTGAAGTACGGATCGTGCACCACCAGCGGCACCGCCGGCGGTCGCAACGTCTGGGCGGAGGCGAGACTCGCGAGAGCGAGAACAGCTAGGGCGCGGAGCATGCGCCCAACTTACCGCTGTCGCGCGATCTACGACCCGACGAGCTCGCGGAAGCGCGAGAAGAGGTGCGCGCTGTCGAGCGGGCCGGGCGCGGCTTCGGGGTGGTACTGCACGCTCATCACCTTGGCGGTCTTGTGGCGGATGCCTTCGACCGTGTTGTCGTTGAGGTTGATGTGCGTGAGCTCGAGCTCCTTGGGCAGCGTCGTCGGATCGACGGCGAAGGAGTGGTTCTGCGAGGTGATCTCGACGCGGCCCGTGAGGAGGTCGCGCACCGGATGGTTCGCGCCGTGGTGGCCAAACGGCATCTTGTGCGTCTTGGCGCCGAGCACGATGCCGAGGATCTGGTGGCCGAGGCAGATGCCGAAGATCGGCTTCTTGCCGATCAGGTTGGCGATCTCGGGGATGGCGCAGACCGGCGCCGGGTCACCGGGGCCGTTGGAGAGGAAGATCGCGTCGGGCTCGAGCGCGAGCACTTCGCTCGCCTTGGTCGTCGCGGGCACGACGGTCACGTCGAAGCCCGAGTGCACGAGCGAGCGCATGATGTTGCGCTTGGCGCCGAAGTCGAACGCGACGCAGCGCTTGCGCGGGCCGCGCCAGGCCTCGACGAGCGTCGGGTAGCTCGGGTCGAAGTCCTTGTCCCACTGGTAGACCTGCTTCGTCGTCACCAGGCGCGCGAGGTCGCGGTTGTCGGTCGCGAGCGTGCCCTTCGCCTTCTTGACGAGCGACTGGGGGTTCGAGTCCGTCGTCGACACGACGCACTTGAGGCAGCCCTGCTCGCGCACGATCTTCGTCAGCCGCCGCGTGTCGACGCCGTCGATCGCGACGACCCCCTTCTTCGCGAGCCACTCGGGCAGCGAGCTCGTCGCACGGCGGTTCGACGAAATCGAGCTCATCTCGCGCATCACGAAAGCCTCGGGCCACGCGCCCGCGCTCTCGTCGTCTTCTTCCGCGACGCCGTAGTTGCCGATCAGCGGGTAGGTCATCACGACCACCTGACCGTAGTACGACGGATCGGTGAGGATCTCGGGGTAGCCGGTCATCGCCGTGTTGAACACGAGGTCGCCGCCCTTCTCGCCGCGCGCTCCGACGGCGCGACCGGGCAGGACCAGACCGTTCTCGAGGGCGAGCCACGCAGTCGGGGCGAGATCTTCGGTGTTCTTCATTCGGTTGGGGCGGACCCGAGGGGAGCGGCGTCCCGGCTGGCCCGGCGGCGCGAGAGTATGACGACGGCGCCTCCGCGGTGCGACGGCCTGTTCAACTGGAGGCCGCGTCGAGCCCCAAGTCCGCCACCAGCCCCGCTTTCCAGCGTTCCCAGCCCAGTCCGGCGATCATCGCGGCGTTGTCGGTGCAGCACGCGGGGCTGGGGAAGTGCGCCTCGAGGCCCCGCGCGCGGGCC
>JABWBL010000639.1 GCA_013360535.1 Planctomycetaceae bacterium | reverse complement strand
TTGTCCCTTGTCTCGATCACCCCGACCTTGACGAGCCGTCCCGCCGGCATCTCGTTCACGAGCAGATTCCAGATCAGCAGGACCAGGTTTTCCCCCGTCGTCGTTTGGCTCGCAAACTCAGGATCCTGATTTAAGTCCTGATGGTCGAAACGCCGCACCACGGTCTGGGATGTGAGCTCAAAATCAGTAGCAGCCCACGACATTGATCGCCTCACACAAGAACTGCTCTTCGTTTAGTTCGGAATCAGCGACGGTTTCAAAAGCCCAAAACTTGAAAAACGGCCCATAGGAGGGGCCAAAAATGGAAAAGATCACGGAAAACACGGAAGCTAAGACGACTGGGTCCGAAAAAGACGCCCAAAAAGACGGTGAAACGAAACACAAAACGCGCGCGGGCAGCGGTTACCTGAAACAGCTCTTCAGCACAGCCAAAACCACTGCGACAAACACCCATACCCAACTCAAAAACCTCACGACGTTTCTAGTAAACTTCGTTCCCGTGGACAAGATCGATGCATCGGAGCTCCAGGTTCGCACCTACTTTGACGACAACGAAATCGAGGCGCTCGCGCATTCGATCAGGTTCGAGAGCACGCGCCGCGAGTCGAGGTGCGCGTCGTTGAGGCGCTGGCGAGTGGCGTCCGTGGCCGCATCGAGCTTGAACCACACCTCGCCGCCCAGCCGCGCGAGCCGCTCGAGCGCGGCCCGCACCCGCGGCTGGTGCACGAGCGAGCCATTGGTGATCAGGACGATCCGCAAGCGCCCGAGCAGGCCACACTCGCCGAGCGCACGCTCGAGCACGCCCAGCACGTCGTCGAGCTGCTCACTCGTCGTCGGCTCGCCGTTGCCTGAGAGCGCGACGTCGTTCAGCCGGCGCGAGCCCTCGGGCACGTGCCGCTCCATCCACGCCGGATCCTGCGCGCGCGTGAGCATCTGGCGCAGCTCGCTCTCCAGCTTCGCGAGGTCGAGCTGCGGCGCCGCACCCCGGGTGAGGCCGGGAACCTGACAGTACGCGCAACGCCAGTTGCAGGCATTGTTCGGATTGAGGTTGATCCCGATCGAGACGCCGCGCGCGCGCCGCGACACGACCGGATACACATACGTCATCCCGGCAGCGTCGCGGTCGTGGTTCGACTCGTTGAGCTTCATCGCCTCCGCACGCTCGCCGCCGCGCGCGGGCTCACTTGATGCCGAAGGCGTCCTTGGCGTACTTCGAGTTGCGCAGCGGTGCGAACTCGGGGTCGTCGGCGAGCGCCTGCAGCTCCTTGAGCGCGATCGGCGCGCGGTTGAGCACTTCCGCGGCGTCCTTGAGCTTGCCCTTGCGCACGTAGGCGCGCGCCAGCTTCTCCGACACCTTGCCCATGGCCAGCGTCGGGTCGTCCTTGCCGACGACGATCGCCTGCCGGTAGTCGCGGATCGCCTCGTCGTCGTCGCCCAGCCGCGCGTACAGGTCCGCGCGGTCGACGTAGGCGTTGGCCCAGCGGTCGTTCTCCTTCACGCGCTTGTCGTAGTCGCCCACGATCGCCTTGAGCGACGGCTTGTCACCGAGGCGCGCGAGGCAGATCAGCGCGGCCTCCTTGAGGCGCCGGTCGTTGGTGGCGACGAGCGGCTCCATCGCCTTCTTCAGCTCGACGTTGAGCGTCGGCGCGAGCGCGGGCAGGCCGTCGATCAGGGTCGCGCGCTGGTCGAGCGAGAGCGAGCTCGACTGCGCGATGCGCACGAACGCGAGCGCGTCGGCTTGCTGCGCGACTTCCTTGACCGCGGTGAAGAAGCGCAGCAGGGCGAGCGCGTGCCGGGGACCGGACGAAGGCGAGAGCAGGATCTTGCGCGCGGGCTCGACCGAAGCCGTGGCGCGCTGCTCGGCGAGCCCGTCGATCGCGATCCCGATCATCGCGTCGTCGCCGCTGGAGAGCAGCGTCGTCAACAGCACGTCGACCTCGGGCCCGCCGAAGCCGAGCAGGGTCTTGAGCGCGAGCTGCTTGGTCGTCGCGTCCGCCGAGCGGAACAGGTTCTCGACCTCGGGCCGCACGCGCGCGACTTCGCGCGTGCTGGCGAGCGCCCGCAGCGAGTTGCGCCGCCCCTCGGGCGTGCCGCC
>JABWBL010000638.1 GCA_013360535.1 Planctomycetaceae bacterium | reverse complement strand
GGCCCAGCACAGCGGCCTCGAACGTCCGGCGATCCGTGGACCGGCCGACGTGCAGGCCGTGCTCGGGCCCGCGCTGCGAGGCGAGCTGCGCGAGTCGTTCCACGTGCTCCTGCTCGACGGCAAGCACCGCCTGCGCGGCCAGCACGTCATCAGCATCGGCAGCCTCTCGACCTCGATCGTGCACCCGCGCGAGGTCTTCCGACCTGCCGTGCGCGCCGGCGCCGCCGCGATCCTGTGCGCCCACAACCACCCCAGCGGCGACCCCGAGCCAAGTCAGGAGGACCTCGCCGTCACCCAGCGCCTCGAACAGACCGGCAAGCTGCTCGGCATCCCGCTGCTCGACCACGTCGTGCTCGGCGAGGGCCGTTGGATCTCGCTGCGCGAGCGGATGGGCTTCTGACGTGCGCTCCCCGCGCCCTTGGCCTCAGCCTTCGCGCTCGACGAAGTCCTTGAGCTTGCCGAGCGCCGTGTCCCACTGGCGGCCGATCGTCTCGAGCGTGCGGCGCGCCTCCTCGACCTGGCGCGGATCGAGCTGCCAGAGTCGCTCGCGACCCGCGCGCGTGTCGTGCACGAGTCCCGCGGCGCTGAGCACCAGCAGGTGCTTGGTCACGGCCTGCCGGCTGATGTCGGTCGACTCCGTGAGCTGCGCGATCGAGAACGCGCCGCCCGCGCACAGGACCGCCACCAGCTTGAGCCGCGTCGGGTCGCCGAGCGCCGCGAACACGCGCGCGTGGGCCTCGCGCGCGCTCACGACCGCTTCGACTTCGGCGTTGCTCTCGGAGTTCACGGCCGGTCTCGCTGGGTCAGGCGCCCGAAGGGTCCGCGGGCCCGGTCCGCTCGCAGTGCTGGCGCACGTTGCCGAGCTGGCCTTCCCAGCCGGCCGAGTTCATGCGGAAGGCCTCGAAACGCCGGTGGGGCGGAACGTGGCGGAAGCCCGACTCGACCACGGTGACACGCGTCGTGCGCTCGCCTTCGGCCGCGAGCCGGAACGTGACCAAGGTCGGCGTTTCCTGCGAGTAGTCGACGTCCTTCTCGACCGCGTAGGGATGCCAGCGGAAGGAGAACAGCGTCTGGGGCTCCACTCGCTCGACGACGACGTCGAACCAGACGTGCTCGTACTTGCAGATCGTGATCGGACCGCGGACCCGTGCGCCGGGACGGAAGCTCTGGCCAGCGAGCTGGGCACCGAACCAGCGCCCGAACTCCTCGGCCTGGGTGAGCGCGCGCCACACGCGCGAGCGCGGCGCCGCGATGAGGACCGAGCGCTCGATGCGGTCGTCGGATTCCGTGGACTCGTCGGAGGGAGAGGTTTGCATGGTGGGAGAGCTCCTCGCGAAGCCTCAGCGCCGCACACCGAGACGATAGGGCTCGCCGCGTCCGGTCTCGACGAAGCGTTGCAGGCTGCCGAGGAATTGCTGCCAGCCCGCGCGGCACAGCTCGAAGCACTCCAGCGTCGGCTCGAGACCTTCGTGCTCGAAGGCGAGCTCCGTCGCTCCTTCCGCGGCGGCGCTCAACTGGAAGCGCAGGCGCGTGCCGACCCACTCGCTGCGGCGCTCGAGGGTCGGCAGGTCGAGGTAGGCGGCCGTGCAGAGCCACTCGAGCGCGCGGCCCGGCTCGAGCCGCTCGATGCGGAAGTCCTTCTTGGCGCAGTCGAAGCGCACGCGCACGGTCGCGCCGGGAGCCTGTTGGGCGCCCGTCGGGACGTCGCAGTCCTCGCTCCACCAGCCGGCGAGGCCGCGCGGGGTGGTCAGGGCCGCAAAGACGACGTCGGGAGCGGCTCGAAGGGTCAGGTTCTGGCGAAAAGGAGCCATGGGCGGCCTCCGGAAAGGGCTTGGGTGGTCATCGAGCAACCCAATGGTTGCTCGATTGCCACTCTGGGCCCGTGGCCGCAAAAGAGCAACCAATAAGTTGCGTTTTTTTTGTCAACGCCAGGTCGTGTGGAGGGCGATGGCGGCGGCGGCCTCGGCGGCGGTCTCGATGCGCAAGACAGTAGGAGTGAGTCCGACCGCACGCGCGCCGGCCTCGGAGAGGGCGGTGAGCTCGGCCGGTGTCCAGCCGCCTTCGGGGCCGATCCACAGGCGCAGGGGGCGCTCGCGG
>JABWBL010000637.1 GCA_013360535.1 Planctomycetaceae bacterium | reverse complement strand
GACCGCTGGCGCCTCGACGAGGTGCGTGACGAGCGCACGCCGCACGTCCTCGGCGCTCACCGCGACGAGCTGCTCGGCCTCGTGCGCGAACGCGCCGGCATCGCCGCGCAGCACGCGCGAGAGCACGAGCGCCTGGATGCGGCCGGCGACGGAATCGAGCGCGCGGATGAATTCCGCCTCAGCTCGGTTCTTCATGCGCTGCAGCAGCGCCCCGTCGATCCCGTCGCGAGCGACGCCTGCGAGCAGCTCGAACGTGCGTTCCCGCAGACGGTCGAGCTCGACGCCGGGAGCCGCCGTGATCGTGATCACGAAGCGTCCGGCGATGTCGCCCTCGAGCACGCCGCAGCTCACCGAACGTGCGAGCACCTCGTCGATCGTGAGCGCGCGATCGAGCACCGAGGCGCGGCTCGCCGACAGCACGCGCGAGAGCATCTCGAGCGCCGGACCGTCGGGGTGACCGGACTGCGGCACGGGCCAGCCGAGCGTGAGCTGCGGCAGCACGACCTTGTCCTCGACGACGACGACGCGCTCATGCTCGAGCCGCACGGGCCAGGGCGCGGGTTTCGTCACCTCCGGGCCGCGCGGAAGCTCGCCGAACCACTTCTGCGCGAGCTCGAAGGCGCGCTCGGGCTCGACGTCGCCGCCGATGCCCAGCGTCGCGTTGTTCGGGCCGTACCAGCGGCGGAAGAAGCTCGAGACGTCGTCGAGCGTCGCCGCGATCAGGTCCTCGTGCGAGCCGATCGGCAGGTGCGCGTAGGGGTGTCCCTCCGGATACAGCGCCGACGCGAGCGCCTCGTAGGACTTCGCATAGGGCCGCTGCTCGTAGTTCTGGCGCTTCTCGTTGCGCACGACGTCGCGCTGGTTGTCGAGCTTGGCCTGCGTCATCGCTTCGAGCAGGAAGCCCATGCGGTCGCTCTCGAGCCACAGCGCGAGCTCGAGCTGGTTCGACGGCACCGTCTCGAAGTACAGCGTGCGGTCGAAGCTCGTGTTGCCGTTGAGCGTGCCCCCGGCCTGCGTGACGTGCCGGAAGTGGCCGTCGCTGGCGACGTTCGCGGATCCTTGGAACAGCAAGTGCTCGAACAGGTGCGCGAAGCCGGTGCGCCCGCGCTCCTCGCGCGCGCTCCCGACGTGGTAGCCGACGTAGACCGACGCGACCGGTGCGCCGGCATCGGGCAGCGCGATCACGTGCAGGCCGTTGGAGAGCGTCGTCTCGGCGAAGGCGAGTTCGCTGCCGAGGGCGCGGACGCGGCGCAGGACGGGCGCCGGGCGGGTTGTGCTCATGAAAGCAGCATGGTGCCGGCGGGCGGGCGTTGCCAGCCCGCAGACGCCGGGCGTGTCGCGGCAATTGCAAGGAGTGGGCGAAGTCGCCCCGCGGCGGGAGCGGCGAAGTTGACAGCGCGTGGGCCCAATCGGGACCATCCCGGGTCTCTCATGAACAAGTCGATCTCCTCGCTGCTCTTCCTGCTCGGTCTGGCGGTCGCCGCAGTGGTGGCTTGGCTCCTGTTCGGGCGCGAGAAGCCGTCCGCGCCGCCGTCGCAGCGGCCGGGTTTCGTGCTGCCGGTGACGCTCGGCGAGGTGCGCAAGGGGACATTGGCGCCGCACGCGGAGCTGACGGGCTCGGTCGTGGCGACGACTCGCTCGAACATCGGCTTCGAGATCGCCGCGCGCGTCGCGACGATCGACGTGGAGGAGGGCGAGATCGTCGAGCAAGGTGCGCTGCTCGCGACGGTCGACTCGCGCGATGCTGCGGCGGCGCTGGTGCGCGCCAAGGCGACGGTCGAGCTCGCGCAGCGGCAGCTCGAGCTGGTGCTGTCGGGGGAACGCGACGAGACCAAGCGGCGGCTGGAGGCCGAGCTTTCGGTGCGCCAGGCGGAGGCGGAGCTCGCGCGCAAGGAAGCGGAGCGCGGAGCGGAGCTCGTGCGCTCGAACGTGGTCTCGCAGAGCTCGCTCGATGCGCTGGAAGCGGCGCGCACGACGGCGGAAGCGCGCGTGAAATCAGCCGAGGAGACGCTGGCGCAGGCACGCGCGGGCTCGCGCCCGGAAGACATCGCCGTGCAGCGCGCTCAGCTCGAGCTGCGCAGGGCCGAGCTCGCCGTGGCGCA
>JABWBL010000636.1 GCA_013360535.1 Planctomycetaceae bacterium | reverse complement strand
GAACGGGGCCTGCACGCCATCGCCTCGACGCTGCGCTCCGTCCCCAGCGACGCCCCGGCGCTCGTCTAGCTCGACCTCCGCGCCCCCAAGCCCAGCGGCCGCGCCCCTCACCGGGACGCGGCCGCTGTCGTTCTGTCGCGGGAGCTGTGGATGGAACGCGTGCGTTCTCAAAGGTCTTCCAGCTCGACCACGACACGCTCGGGAGGATCGATGCCCGGCGTCTTGTACGCGACGTCGTGTCGTTTTTTCCCGAGAGCACTGACCTGAATCCGAATCTCCATGCCCTTGCGGATCCCTCCCGACACGAAATGGAAGACCGTGTCTTCACCTTGGATCGTGGGCACCGCACGAAAGCGAGCCGTCGACGACCTGCCATCAGCGGCCACCTCGAGGCTCAGGCCATCCACGTCACAATTGGAGATCGTTCGCCCCGTTGCGGCGTCCACGACCAACACCTCGAAGCGGCGCTCGCGGCGCAGCTCGACGGCCACGGTCGCGTCCTGAACCTTCGGAAGATCGGCGATCTGCAGCTCGACGGGATCCCACCCCGGGCTCTTGAGCCTCACGGCTGTCACGTAGACCGGCACCGACAAGCTCAGGTGTCCATCGACGACCTCGAAGTTGAACAACCGTGGGGTGCCGCCCGCTGCGGAGGCCGCATTCCGTTCGATGTCCATGTAGTCCACCGACAAGTTGCCGGACCAGCGCACGTGCTCCTCCGCGCTCACGATCGACAGTGCGAACCGTCGATTCGACTGCAGCGTGATTTCCACGTGCGGAGAGGGCATTTCGATCCTGCCGAACCAGCTACCGAGGTGCTCGTGGTAGAGCGCGACGCTGGCACGAGTCGCTTCGCAGCCCAGCCCGCTCAGCTCGAACTCCCCATCGGCTTGCGACTGCGCGCTCGCCGCCAGCGAGTGTTTCACCGGGTCCAACGTATAGGCAGAGATGAGAACTCCGGGAGCTTCGTGGCCGTTCTCGTCCTTGATTCGCCCGGTCAGACCGCAACCATCGTCGAGGACGTAGGTGAAGAGGCGCTCTTCGGCCGTGACTCGCCACACCGTCTCGATGTCGCGAACGCACATGAAGCCCGGCTTCCAGGTCATCACGAAGTGCGCTCCAGCTCGGGCCACCACCTGCGCGACTCCGCGCTCGTCCGTGACTGCCGTCGCGCAAGCCATCGCCTTGAGCAGCAGGCGGTCCAGATACCCGCGAATAGCTCGCTCGTCTCGAAACCGATTCGAGATGATCGCGCCGTCGCCGGCCTGCTCCCGCATCACGACGGTGGCCCCTTCCACAGGCTTCCACCTCCTGTCGAGCACGGTGACCTCGACGCTGATGCCGGATTTGAGCTCGATGTCGACGTGGTGCTTCCTGCTGCGAGCGAAGTCGAGCGGGAGACGAACCGCGACCGTGGTCGCGGGAAAGGAAGCGTGGAGGACACCGAGGCTTTCCGTCCGGGCGGCCGCGGCATACTCCGGGAACTCGAACACGAAGCGCCCTTCGCCGTCCGTGAGCACCGGGGACTCGGGGAGCGCAGGCGCCGAAACCCGCGCTCCAATCACGCTCGCGCCCGACTCGTCTCGAACGCGCCCCTCGATCACCCAGCCGGCGAAGGGCGGTGGAGCCGGCGGCGCTTCGACTGGCACTTCTTCAGGTTCCGCGGAGACCACTGCGACCCGCTCCGGCTCCGCTGGGAGCTCCTCAGGCGACGGCGGCGTGGCGAGTTCGTCCGCGAGTTCGGCCTGCGGAGCAAGTGGAGGCGATTCCTGCGGCGCGTGGCTCCGGGTCACGAACAGAATCAATCCCAGCAGCAACAGGCCGGCCGCCAAGCCCGTTCCGATCCATTTCCGCGTCAGCAATTTGCTCGACTCCACCCTGCGGGTATCTCGCTGCAACGATCCAGTTTCACTGGACGACGGAGCGAGGCTATTCGCGTCTGCGCCGATTGCGCAAGGAGCGAGGGCGGCCGAACTCGTCCGGCGCAGAGGTGGGGTCAGCCGCCGGAGGGGGTGGGCTGGAGGCGGGAGAGGCGGGGGTCGTCGAGCGGGATGCGTGTGGCGCGGAACATCGCGCGCGCGTCACCAGGACCGCCGGGGCCGCCGCCGGGA
>JABWBL010000059.1 GCA_013360535.1 Planctomycetaceae bacterium | reverse complement strand
GCGCTCCCACGCGAACGGGGCGCCGCCGGCCGCAGCCGACGACGCCCCGTGGGAACGACTCGCTCGCGCTACTTGGTCTTCACCGGCGGCGTCGGACGCGCGGGCAGCGCAGCCTTGCGCTGCTCGGCAGCCTTGAGCACCTCGGCGATCGCCCGCTCGAGCTGCGGATCCCGCCCCGCGATCACCGACGCCGGATCGTTCTCGACCACGATGTCCGGATCGACACCGTGCCCCTCGACCGCCCAGGCCCCGCTGCGATCGTTGTTGCCGAACTCGGGGACGTTGACCGTGCCGCCGTCGAGCAGCGGACCGTGGTCGGTGATGCCGACGACGCCGCCCCACGAGCGCTTGCCGATCAGGGGCCCGAGTCCCGCCGTGCGGAACATCCACGGGAAGATGTCGCCGTCCGAGGCCGAGTTCTCGTTGAGCAGCACCGCCATCGGGCCATTGAACACGACGCTCGGATAGGTGTCCGTGAAGTCCGAGTTGCGCGCGAAGCCCGTGGAGAGCAGCGTGCGCCGCAGCCGCTCGATCACCATCTGCGACACGTTGCCGCCGCCGTTGTTGCGGTCGTCGATGATCAGGCCGTCCTTGCGGACCTGCCCGTAGTACCACTTGATGAACTCCGCGATGCCGTCCTCGCCCATGTCGGGAATGTGCAGGTACGCAAGGCGCCCGCCCGAGAGCCGCTCGACGATCTCGCGCCGCGCGAGCACCCAGTTGAGGTAGTTCAGGTCACTCTCGCTCGTGATCGGCGTGATGCGCACCTTGCGAGCCTTGCTCTTGTCGAGGATCGAACCGACGACCGTGAGCTCGAGCGCGTGCCCAGCGCGGTGGCGGAGCACCTTGTACGGATCGACGTCGCCCGTGAGCGGCGTGCCGTCGACCGCGAGCAGGTACTCGCCCTCGCGCACGTCGACGCCGATCTCCGTCAGCGGCGAACGGTAGCGCGCTTCTTCGTTGTGTCCCTTGAGGATGCGCGCGATGCGATAGGCCTGCGCCGTCGCGTCCCACTCCAGCCGCGCGCCGAGCAGCGCGACCCGCGGCCGCTCCGGCGCCGTCCATTCGCCGCCCGTCACGTAGGCGTGGCCGACGTTGAGCTCCGCCACCATCTCGCCCAGCACGTAGTTGAGGTCCGAGCGATGCCCGACGTGCGGCACCAGCGCGCGATACTGCTCGCGGATCGCCTTCCAGTCGTAGCCGTGCATGTTCTCGACGTAGAAGTAGTCGCGGAAGCGCCGCCAGACCTCGTCGAAGATCGTCGCCCACTCGTCGCGCGGCACACGCTCGACGAAAAGCTCCGCCGTCGACACGGACTTGCCCTCGGCCTCGCCCGGCTTCGCGTCGCGCAGCGTGAGCTCGCCGTGGTGCGCGAACAGGAGCTTCGTGCGGTCGTGCGAGAACGCGAGGCCTTCGAGCTCCGCCACGACGTCGCTGAACTTGCGGTCCTCGAAGCTGAAGCAGTGCAGCGACGTCGGTCGTTCGCTCTCGCGGCCGTAGTACGGCGCGCCCGAGCGCAGCACGAACACATGGCCTTCCGAGGCCACGATGCCGCCGTAGTTGTCCGCGTCGATCGGCAGGCGCGCCACGCGGCCCGCGAGCCCGTCGAAGTCGATGCCGATCGGTTTCGGAGCCTTCGAATCGTCCTTGGCTTCCTCAGCTTCCTTCGCCTTGTCCTTCGGCTCGAGCGTCACTTCGTCGCTCTTGGGCGGCAACGGATGCGCGACGTCCTTGCGCAGCGCGAGCGCGAACACGCCCGTCGTGCGGTTGATCGCGAAGTTCCACTCGAGCCCTGCGAAGAGCTGCGGCGTGTAGGAACGGTCCGAGAGGAAGTACAGGTAGTCGCCCTTGGGATCCCACGCCGGCTCCCGTTCGTTCCACAGCTCGTCGGTGACGCGGTGCAGCACGCCGTCCTCGACGCCCCACACGTACAGCGACCCGAACCCGTTCGAGTCGCCGAGCGTGAGCGCGATCCAACGGCTGTCGGGCGACCACGCGTAGTCCCCCATGTTCCCGGCCGGATTGCGCGCGACCTCGGTGAGCGCCTTCGTCTCGCGCTCGAGCACGCGCAGCCGCCCCGACTTGTCGTGGATCGCAATGCGCTTGGAATCTGGCGAGAACCGCAGGCCATCGATGCGCCGGTCGCCACCTTGCGTGAGCTGCTCCGCGGGCGCCGAGCCGTCCTGCGGAACGATCCAGACCTCCTCTTCGCCGCTCGCATCCGAGACGTACGCGATCCACGCGCCATCGGGCGACCACTCGGCCGCGCGCTCGTGCGCGTTGGACGAACGGGTCAGGTTGCGCGTCGGTCCGTGCTCGATCGGCGCCGTGAACACGTCGCCGTGCGCGACGAACAGCGCGCGCTCGCCCTTCGGACTCAGGCCGAATTCCTCGAGCTGGTCGCCGACCGCCGTGCGTGTCGGCCGGCTCGCGACGCCGTCGTCGGGCACGACGATGTCGAGCTTGCGGTTCGCGCCCCGCTTGCGATCGAGCACCCACAGCTCGCCATCGGATTCGTAGACGATCTCGCCCGCCTCACCTTTCGACGGCCAGCGCACGTCCCACGTCTTGCTGTGCGTGAGCTGCGCGACCTCGCTCGAGCGCGTGTCGAACGAGTACAGGTTCAGCGTGCCGTCGCGGTCCGACGCGAACGCGATCGTCGTCTCGTCGAGCCACATCGGGTCGCGCTCGGTGCGCACGTGGTTCGCCACGGGCGTCAGCCGGCTCGTGGCGAAGTCGAAGATGTACAGGTCCTGCGCCCAGCCGCCCTGGTAGCGCTTCCACGTGCGGAAATCGCGCGTGAGCGGCGAGTACACGGCGCGCTGCTCGTCCGGCGACAGGTCGCCACCCCCCGACACCGGCATCGGCAACGGCTTCGCCGGGCCACCCGTGCGCGGCACGAGGAAGAGCCGCGTGTCGGTGAGGTCCCAGCCCTCGCGCATCGAGCGGAAGAGCACCGAACCGGAGTCCTTCGACCAGCCGTACACCTGATTGTCGTAGCCCCAGCGCTGCGGCAGCGGCCCGCGCGCGGGATAGAACGTGAGCTGCTCCGGCACGCCGCCCGCCGCCGGAATCACGTACACCTGCTCGTCGCCTTCGTATTGGCCCGTGAACGCGATCCACTTGCCGTCGGGCGAGAACTTGGGGAACAGCTCGAGTCCCGGATGCGACGTCAGTCGCGTCGCCGTGCCGCCGCTGCTCGGCGCCGTCCACAGGTCGCCCGCGTAGCAGAACGCCACGCGCTCGCCATGGATGTCGGGGAATCGCAGGAGTCTCGTCGTCTGCGCGCTCGCGATGCCGGCGAGCGCAACCAAGGCCATCAGGGGGGTGAGCTTCATCTCCGCGAGCGTGCGGATCTCCTTCCCGCCCTGTCAATGCTGCGCCGCAAGTCTCGCGCAAGTCAGAGAGCGACTTTCCTGCGGCGCGCGTGGAAGCGCGAGCGCCGGCGCTCCATGGCGTCGGACGTGTAGAGCTCGCGCGTGAGCCCGTGGAACCCGTTGCGCAGCTCGTCCACGCTCATGCGTGCCGGCCGGAAGTTGATGTCGAACAGCGTGCACAGGTCCCAGCGCCCGGGCTCGAGCACGCGGCCTTCGGCGAGCAGGCGGCTGTAGAGCGGCGTGCCCGGGAAGGCCGTCAGGTACGTGATCTGCACTTCGTAGAGCGCCGTTTCCTCGGCGAACTCGCGCACCCGCTCGAAGATGCCCGTGTCATGGCCGTCGAGGCCGAGCACGAAACAGCCGTTGACGGTGATGCCGTGCGACTGGATGCGCTCGACCGCCTCGGCGTAGCGGTCCGCGCGGCGCGCCTTGAAGTTCGAATGCAGCTCGACGCCCTCGACCGAGGCGGCGTCGGGGCTCTCGAGGCCGATCAGGAGCTGGCGACAGCCCGAGCGTGCGAGCAGCCGCAGCAGCTCCTCGTCATCGGCGACCGAGATGTCGGTCTCCGTGAACCAGCGCACGCCCAGCGGCGTCAGCGCGCGCACGAGCTCGCGGCTCCACTCCTTGTCGACGAACGTGTTGTCGTCGGCGAGCTCGAGGAACGCGCCGGGGCGCACCGCGAGAATCGCTTGCACGTCGCGCACCACGTCCGCGACCGGACGCTTGCGGTAGCGCTGCGTCAGCATCACGGTCGACGCGCAGAAATCGCAGCGCCACGGGCACCCGCGCGTCGTCTGCACGGTGAAGCGGTTGTAGGGCCGCTCCGCGAGCAGGTCGTAGCGCGGCACCGCGAGCTGAGCGACGTCGACCGATGGCTCGTCGCTCGCGCGGAAGCAACTCGGCGACTCTCCGCGCTGCGCGGCCTCGACGACGCGCGGCCAGACTTGCTCGCCCTCGCCGATCGCGACGTAGTCCGCGTGCGCTGCGGCCTCCTCGGGCAGCACACTGACGTGCAGGCCCCCCATCGCGACCTTCACCCCCGCCGCGCGCAGCCGGTCGGCGATGGCGTAGGCCTCGAAGACCTGCGCCGAGAACGTGCTGATCGCCACGAGGTCGCACTCGTAGGCCTCGCGCGGCTCCTTGCCGTCGCCTTCGGCCTCGAAGTAGCGCAGCTCGTGCCCCTCCGGCGTCGCCGCGGCGAGGTGCAGCAGCCCGAGGCTCGGCAGCGCGGCGATCTGCTTCGAGCGCTCGACGAAACCGGGCAAGGTCAGGCCCAATCGCAAGAGCTCGGGATCGTGCGCACGGATGCCACTCATCGCCAAGAGGCCGATCTTCATGCGGATTCTCCTCGCTGGAGCAGCGCCAGCGTGAGCACCGCCGCGCTCGACAGCGCGAGCACCGGCAGTGCGAACAGGTGGCGCAGCGGCTTGCGCCACGCGGACAGGAAACACACCGTCGGCATCGCGACCGCACCCAGGCGCCACAGGCCGAAACACAGGTTCGCCAGCGTGCCGGTCGCTCCCGCTGCAGGCGAGAGCGCGACCAGCATCACGAGCATCCCGAGCGCGACGCACGCGATGTGCCCAAGCCGCGTGAGCCTTCTCCGCCACGACGCGTAGCCGCCGGCGAAGTCCTCCGCGTGGAACCCCAGCCCGATCAGGGCTCCGCTCGCGACGCCCACGATCACGAGCCCCCACCCAAGACTCCACAGCCCCGACGCGCTCCATTCGACTTGCGGCATGGCGAGGAGTGTCGTCCCGCCGCCGCGATCCGGCACCGAACTCCGCCGAAGCGTCTCGTTTCGTCGCGCGAATCGAGCCGCGAACTAGCCACGCCCGACGCGCCGCGCGCGCAGGCCCGCGACGAGGAACAGCACCGACACGCACAGCGGCACCGCGAGCTGGAACAGCTTGAGCAGGTTCGCGTTCGCCACCGCCCGCTCGAACGAAGCGCGCGGGATCTCGAGCTCGACGCGCGCGCCGTCCGGCAGGCGCTCGACGTGCTGCGCCCCCACGTCGGTGATGTCGTCCAGCTCGCGCGGCGCCTTGTACTCGACCTGCGCGACGGGCTGGCCCTCGGCGTCGAACGTGCGCACGCGCACGTCGAGCTCCGGCAGCTGGTTCCAGCCCTTGAGCGCGACCAACGCGATGAACAGCGTGATCACGAGGTTCAGCGCACCCACGGTGAGCAGGAGCGACGCCGCGCGGCTCGCGGGAATCGGCGACCTGGAAACGGCCATGCGGCGCGGCTCTCGCTGGCCACGCCTCAGCGCGGCACGTACTCGGGCGCGACGCTGACCGGACCGTCCGGCAAGGGCTTCACGCTCCCGCGCCAGCGCCCGATCTCGCTCCCGAAGCGGTAGCGCATCAGCGTGCTGAAGAACTCCCAGCAGGTCGTGGCGCGCACGTGGCTCAGCCCGTGGCCGCGCATGCGCGCGAACACGTTGACCTCGATCACGCGCACGCCGAGGTAGTGCGCCTTGATCATCAGCTCGGGATCGAGGAACCAGCGCTTGGACTGCAGGTCGAGCCGCTGCAGCACGTCGCGGTGCAGGATCTTCGGGCTGCCGTTGACGTCGATCGAGCCCAGTCCCGGCCACAACGCGAACACGAGCACGTTGTAGCCGACCGACACGACCTTGCGCAGGAAGCCGTCGAGCCGGAAGCGCCGCCGCACCTTGCCGATGACCTTGCCGTCGGAGTAGCGCACGCTCTCGAAGAGCTTGACCACGTCCTCGGGATCGACCTGCCCGTCGCAGGGGATCATGCCGACCCATTCGCCGCGCGCCTCGCGCAGCCCGCACAGGATGCCCCAGCCGTAGCCTTCGTTGACGTCGACGCGCACCTTGCGCACCGGCAGTCCCTTGGCCGCGAAACCGTCGAGGATCTCGCCGGTGCGGTCGCGCGAGCCGTTGTCGACGCCGATCAGCTCGAACGTGATGCCGGCCTTCTCGAAGGCCGTGCACAGCGGCGGGATCGTGAACGGGATCGACTCCTGCTCGTTGTAGCAGGGCACGACCAGCGAGAACTCGGGGCGAGGGAGGCTCATCTACGCGGACGCGGCGCCAGTCGCGGCGCCGGACGCCAAGATCCTACGGCGCAGGTCGCGCGCGAACATCGTCCGCGTGAACTTCCCCAGGCCCGAGGCGTGCTCGCCGAAGGTTCCGACCTTGGTCTGGATCAGCGCGTGCACCGTGGGTGAGCACTCGGCCACGAACTCGCGGGCCCCCGGCAGGCGGAAGTCCGCCAGCGGGCGCGCGTAGCCGGCCTCGGCCCAGCGCTCGACGTCGTACTCCGAGCGCCAGGTGCGGCGCTCCTCCGTCGTCCGTGCGAACGGCACGTGCAGCACGACGTTGCCGAGGTAGTCGAACACGCTGGCGAGCTCGCGCGGCTCGAACGGGGTGCCGCGGGCGGCGAGCGCGCTCTCGATGCCCGCCTTGAGGAAGGCGAGCGACTCGTGCGTGGCGTAGAAGCGCCCGAGCATCGAGTACTTCGAGAGCAGGTTGCCGCCGAGCGTTCCTTCGACGAGCTCGGCGTAGTGCGCCTTGGCCCACGCGAGGCATTCCTCGCGCGTGCGGAAGATCTCCTGCTGGCTTTCGGTGACGAAGTCCGCGAGCACCTTGGCGAAGGCCGCCGGCGCCTGCGGCAGGAGCGACTGCAGGTGCATCACGAGGTCGAACGGCTTGAGGCCGTGCGCGCGCGCGAACTCGAACGGCTCGTCGTAGTTGCCCTCGTAGTGGAAGATCGTGAGCAGCAGGTGGAAGACGCGCGTGTCGAGGTAGTCGGCGAAGCTGAAGTCGGGCGTCGCGACGACCATCTCCTCGACCTCGATGATCGGCTCTCCGGTGTAGTCGCCGATGTTGCGCGCCACGACGCGGAAGCGCGTGTCGAAGCCGAACTTCGAGCGCTCGTCGGGGTTGGCGAGCTCGGCCCCGTGCAGCAGCATCAGCTGGTGCGCCGAGATGCGCTTGGCGCCGGCGTCGAGCAGGTCGCTGACGGCCTTGAGGAAGCTCTGCCGGCTCTCGCCCGGAAGGCACAGGATCAGCTCGCCGTAGCTCTGCATCCCCTGCGCCTCGAGCTCCTTCTGGATCTCGCGGTAGGTCTCGAGCTTGATGTTGTCGCGCTTGATGTTCTTCAGCACGACCGGGTTCATCGACTGCACCGCCGCCGTCATCGGCAGCGCGCCGCGGATCTTGCGCATCACCTGGATGATGCGCTCGCCCTTGTTCTTGCCGGTCGTCGTGCGGATGTAGCGCGGCCAGCCGTAGCGGTCCTGCAGCCAGCCGATGTAGTCGGCGAGCTCGACGTCGCGTTCGTACATGCCGAAGTTGTCGTCGGCGAAGCACAGCGTGGTCTCGGGCTTCACGCGCTCGGCGAGGTAGAGCAGGTCCGCCTTGACGTTGTCGATCGAGTGCGCGAACACGCGGCTGTTCGAGCGCACGCCGGAGTTGCAGAAGGCGCAGGTGAACGGGCACCCGCGCGCGATCTGCAGCATCGGGAAGTAGCCCGTCTTCAGGTACGGATCCATCAGGCCCGCGAAGTAGGGGCTGGGGATCTCGTCGAGGTCGCGGATGCGCTCGACCTCGCCGCCACGGTGGAACGTCGCGTGCGCGTGGTCGAACCAGTCGACACCGGGCACCGCGCCCTCGTGCAGGCCGCCGATGCGCCGCTTCGACTCCGCGAAGCGCCGCAGCAGGTTCACGAACGCGGTCTCACCCTCGTAGGTCGGCCCGTCGATGTACACGTCGACCGCCGGCAGCCCGCGCAGGAATTCCGCGCGCACGGCGTCGACGAGCGGATAGTTGGGTCCGCCCATCGCGACCAGCGTCGAGCTCGAGCGCTCCTTCGCGTACTGCGCGAAGTGGTTCGAGAGCTCCTCGTTCCACGCGTAGTTCGAGAGCCCGAGCACGTCCGGCGCGCCCGCGTCGAGCGCGCGCTTGAGATCCTGCGGCTCACGGAAGATGGAGACTTCGAGCCCGAGCTCGGGCAGCTTTGCCTGCGCGAACGTCGCGAGGTTCGCGACGCCGAGCGGGTAGACGTCGGAGCTCTTGGTGAGCAGGTTGTGGCCGAGGTCGGCCAGATAGACGCGCATGGGGAGAGTTGCGAGCAGGGGGATCGTCGGGGCGGGACCGGCGGCGAGTTCCCCCTTTTTCGGGTTCACCGCGGGCGGCGCTGGAGCCGCACGACGGCCCAGCCCGCGGGGGAGGCGGCTGGCGCGAAGGGAGATCCTACCCGCCGCCCGCAGCTCCTGCGGCGCCACGCCCTCTCCGACTTCCGTCGAATTCGACTTCCCACAGACGCGCCCGCTCCAACAGCGCGCGGAACTTCACGATTGTGAAGTCCGACGTCGAGCGGGTGCCTCGGTCGCGTCACGCTTCGACGCGTTCGAGCAGGTCCTCGGCCACCTGCGCGTCGGAGCCATCGCTGAACTCGAGGGTGTAGACGATGGAGCCGACGGGAGTCCCGAGCTCGGCTGCGAGCCTTGGAACGACTTCCAACACGCCGACGACCGAAGCCGCCGCTCCCGGACGGAAACGCGCGGGCGCGGAGGCGTTCACGACGACCAAGTCCCCCCAAGTGAAGCGCGGGGAGCTCATGCCGGAGTTGCGGTGGCGCGGATGTCGTCTCGATCGATGGGCGATGAAGGCTCCGCTGTCACTCCGCGCGGCCCTGCAGGTTCGCGAGGTACCAGGGGATCGTCTCGGCGAGGCCCTGCGCGAGCGTGCGGCGCGGGTGCCAGTCGAGCCAGGCGCGCGCCTTCGTGCAGTCGAGGAACTGGCGCGGGATCTCGTGGCTCGCTTCGTTCTGGATCACGGGCTCGAGGTCCTTGCGGCCCATCGCCTCGCGCAGCAACGCGACGATCTCGAGCACGGACTTGGGCTCCTCGGTGCCGAAGTTGAAGGCCTCGCCGTGGAAGCGCGGCTCGCCGAGGCGCTCGGCCAGCGCGAGGTAGGCCTCGACCGCGTCGCGCACGTAGAAGTAGTCGCGCACGAACGAGCCGTCGGAGCGCACGAGCGGGCGCTCGCCGCGCGCGAGGCTGCGGATCGTGCCGGGGATCAGGCGGTTCCAGTTGAGGTCGCCGGCGCCGTAGAGATTGCCGCAGCGCGTGATCGCGACCGGCAGGCGGTAGGTGTGGAAGTAGCTCGTGCAGATCAGGTCCGCGCAGGACTTCGATACGTCATACGGGAAGCGGCCGACGAGCGGCGCGTCCTCGGTGTAGGGCAGCTTGTCGTGCGAGCCGTAGGCCTTGTCGCTCGAGGCGACGAGCACGCGCTTGACGAGGCGCGGCAGCTGGCGGCAGGCCTCGAGCAGCACCCACGTGCCCTTGATGTTGGCCTCGAAGGTCGAGAGCGGCGAGCGGCTCGCCGTGCCGACGATCGTCTGCGCGCCGAGGTGGAAGACGGTGTTGACCTCGTACTCGTTGAGCGTGCGCAGGACCGTCTCGTGGTCCTCGAGCTCGCCGCGCACGATGTTGCAGCGGTCCATCAGCGCCGTGCCGAGCAGCCGCGACTGCGGCACCCAGTCGCGCACGAGGCAAGTGACGAGCGCCCCGCGCGCGACGAGCTCCTCGCACAGCGCGCTGCCGAGCAGCCCGCTCGCTCCGGTGACGAGAACGCTGGTCGACTTCCAGTGGCTCACGGCCAGACCTTCCACGGTGCGTTGCCCTTGGCCCACAGCTCGTTGAGCGTGAGCGCCTCCTTGTACGTGTCCATCGAGAACCAGAAGCCGTCGTGCTGGTACAGCGCGAGCTCGCGGTCCTTGCTCATCTGGTCTAGCGGCCCGGTCTCGAGGATGCACTCGGGATCGAGGTAGTCGAACACGCCCTTCTGCATCACGAAGAAGCCCCCGCTGGTCAGCGAGTTCATCATCGGCTTCTCCTGGAAGTGCGTGACCATGCCACGCTCGTCCACCGACACCTCGCCATAGCGCGAGCGCGGGTGGAAGCCCGTCAGCGTCGCGAGCTTGCCGAGCTTCTTGTGGTGCGCGACGAGCCGGTCGAGGTTGATGTCCGAGAGCCCGTCGCAGTAGTTGAACAGGAACGTCGGCGTCTCGATGTACTCGCGCGCGCGGAAGAGCCGCCCGCCGGTCTGCGTCTTCGCGCCCGTCTCGACGAACGTGATCTCCCAGTCCTCGATGTCGCCGTCCTCGGTGTGCATCACCTTCTTGCCCGACTTGAGGCCGAGCGTGAAGTCCGAGTCGTGCCACTGGTAGTTGAGGAAGTAGTCCTTGATCTGCTCGCCCTTGTAGCCGAGGCACAGCACGAAGCGCCGGTAGCCCCAGCGATAGTAGATGCGCATCAGGTGCCACAGGATCGGCCGGCCGCCGACCTCGACGAGCGCCTTGGGCTTGAACTCGGTCTCCTCGCGCAGGCGCGTGCCTTCGCCGCCGCACAGGATGACGACCTGTTCCTTCTTCCACTTCATCGTTCGCTTGGGGGACATGGTGTGCGGGCGCTCCTGCGGGGTTTCCCCCCATCGGGGCGGGACGGATGCGGCCTTGAGCAACGAGTACGGAGGGAAGAATCTTCCTAACGATCCTGCGGCGTGACGCCGGATCCACGGCGGTCGGGGCCGGTGGGACGGCGCGGGCGGAGGAACTCGAAGCTCTCGAGCTCACCCAGGAGATGGCGCACCGCGGCCTCGAGCTGCGGGTCCTCGCCGTGCACCATCAGCGCCGGGTCGTCGATCACCTCGATGTCGGGCGGGACGCCGTAGCCCTCGACGCCCCACGTGCCGTCGAGCTCGTAGAAGCCGAAGCTCGGCACGCTGACCGACGTGCCGTCGACGAGCGGCGGCTCGCCGCGGATGCCGACCAGCCCGCCCCACGTGCGACGGCCGATCAGCTTGCCCAGCCCCGCCTGCCGGAACAGGTACGGGAACATGTCGCCGCCCGAGCCCGAGGGCCCGTTGATCAGCAGGCACTTGGGCCCGTGGTGCGCGAATTCCGGCGTGATCCAGTCCTCGTTGCCACGCGAGGCCCAGAAGTTCGTGCGCTTGCGGCCGAGCAGCTCGACGAACGGGTTGGGGAACCAACCGCCGGAGTTCCAGCGCTCGTCGATCACGAGCGCGTCCTTGTGGTGCATGCTCGCGAACTGGCTGAACAGTTCGCGCCGGCCCTCGGTCGCGGTGTCGGGCACGTGCACGTAGCCGACGCGTCCGCCCGAGAGCTCGTCGACACGCTTCGCGCGCGCCTCGACCCAGTCGCGGTAACGCAGCGCACCTTCGGAGTCGATCGGCACGACGACGAGGCGGCGCTCGTTGCCGTCCTTGAGCGGCGCCTGGTTGAGCACGAGCTCCGTCGCGCGCCCCGCGCGGCCGAGGAAGGCCGGCTGAAGGCGGAGGCGTTGAGCGCCGCCGTTCCTTCGGAGCCCGCCGCCGCGATTCCGGAAGCGGAAAAGAAGGATCACTGATATGCTGATGCCCACACGAGTCAAATACCGCAAAGCCCAGCGGGGACGCCTCAAAGGCAAGTCCAAACGGGGCAACGACATCGCTTTCGGCGAGTACGGCCTGCAGGCGCTGGGTTCGCATTGGATCACCGCGCGCCAGATCGAGGCGGCGCGCCGCGCCATCACG
>JABWBL010000635.1 GCA_013360535.1 Planctomycetaceae bacterium | reverse complement strand
CGCGCTGCTCGCGCTCGACCTCGCGGAACTCGAGCACGTGTTCGACGGCCGCTGGTTCTGGTCGGTCGAGCGCACCAACCTCGCGAGCTTCCGCCGCGCCGACTACCTCGGCGCCGACAGCGGGAAGACGCTCGAAAACGCCGTGCGCGAGCGCGTTCGCGCGGAGCTCGGCCGCGAGCCGCGCGGACGCGTCGTGCTGCTCACCCAGCCGCGCCTGTTCGGCTTCGTGTTCAACCCGGTGAGCTTCTACTACGTGCACGACGAGCGGGGCGAGCTCGACACGATCGTCGCCGAGATCACCAACACGCCGTGGAACGAGCGCCACAGCTACGTGCTCGACGCACGCGGCGGCGGCGCGAGCGCCAGCTTCGCGAAGGCCTTCCACGTCTCGCCCTTCCAGCCGTTCGAGCAGCGCTACCACTGGAAGTTCGGTGGGCTCGGGGACGAGCTGCGCGTGCAGATGACCAACAGCGAAGCCGGCCGCGCCGTGTTCCAGGCCGAGCTCACGCTGCAGCGCCACGCGCTCGACGGCGCGAGCCTCGCCAAGGCGCTCGTGCTCTGCCCCGGCTTCTCGCTGCGTTCGGTCGCGGCGATCTACTGGCAGGCGCTGCGCCTCAAGCTCAAGGGTGCGCCGTTTTTCGAGCATCCGCGCCACCGCACTCCGACTCCCAAGGTGTCGACCCGATGAATCCCGCCTTCAGCCAGCAAGTGCGTCCCGCGGACGCTCCGGTCGCGACGCGCCGCGCGCAATCCTTCGGTTTCCTCGAGCGTTTCGCGCGTTCGCAGCTCCACCAGCGGCTCGAGCGCGTGACGTGGGGACGGCTCGTGCTGCGCGACGAGCTCGGTTCGGCCGTGTTTGGCGGCGGCGAAGGCCCGAGCGCGACGATCGAGGTGCACGACGGCTCGATGTACATGGACGTCGCGACGCAGGGCAGCGTCGGCGCGGGCGAGGCTTATGCGCGCGGCCTGTGGTCGACGGACGACCTCGTCGCGGTGATCCGCATCCTCGTGCGCAACCGCGACGTGCTGCAGGGTATGGAGAGCGGGCTCGCGAAGCTCGGCGGCGCCGCGCTGCGCCTGTGGCACCTGCGGCGCGACAACACGCGCGACGGCTCGCGCGCGAACATCGCCGCGCACTACGACCTCGGCAACGACTTCTACGCGCTGTGGCTCGACGAGACGATGATGTACTCGTGCGCGGCCTGGGAGCGCGATGGCATGACGCTGCACGAGGCGCAGGTGGCGCGCCTCGAGCGCATCTGCCGCAAGCTCGACCTCAAGCCCGGCGACCACCTGCTCGAGATCGGCACCGGCTGGGGCGGCATGGCGCTCCACGCGGCGCGCGAGTTCGGCTGCCGCGTGACGACGACGACGATCTCGCGCCGCCAGCACGAGCTTGCGACGGAGCGCGTGGCGCGTGCGGGGCTCTCCGACCGAGTGACGGTGCTGCTCGAGGACTACCGCGACCTGACCGGCCAGTACGACAAGCTCGTCTCGCTCGAGATGATCGAGGCCGTCGGCGAGCGCTGGTACGACACGTACTTCAAGAAATGCTCGGACCTGCTCAAACCCGAGGGTTTGATGCTCCTGCAGGCGATCACGATCCGCGATCGCCATTACGAGGAGGCGCTGCGCTCGGTGGACTTCATCCAGCGCTTCATCTTCCCCGGGAGCTGCATCCCGTCGTCGGCCGCGATCCTCGACCGGGTCGCGCGCGTCACGGACTTCAACCTGTTTCACCTCGAGGACATCGGGCCGCACTACGCGCGCACGCTGCGCGCGTGGCGCGAGAACCTGGCGGCGCGCATCGACGACGTGCGCAAGCTCGGCCACTCGGAGGAGTTCCTGCGTCTGTGGGAGTTCTACTTCTGCTACTGCGAGGGCGGTTTCGAGGAGCGTTCGATCCAGGACGTGCAGATGCTGCTCGCCAAGCCGCTGTGCCGGCGCGCCCCGCTGCTTCCGGCGCTCGCCTGATTTCGGCGTGGGCAAGTTCGGGAACTTCGTCGGCTTCCAGGCCTGCTGGTTCGCCTGCGTGCTCGGCGCGGCGCACGGTGCGGAGTGGCTGGGGCCCGTCGTCGTGCTCGCCTTCACGGCGCTCTCGCTGCGAGGGCGGGCGAACGTCGCGCGCGAGCT